>DATJKB010000201.1:0-27008 GCA_035491875.1 Pyrinomonadaceae bacterium
ATTTACGCCGTCGGCATGACTGCTTACAGTTTGCTTAGCGGAACGATTGCGCTGGACCTGCCAAAGAAGAGCAGCATCAACAACACCATCCGCGCGATCTTTGAACAGCCCAGGATTCCTCTTAAACAACGCGCGCCAAGTATTCCTGATGCCATTTGCCTGATCATCGACCGCGCACTCTCGAAGGATCCCAATCAGCGCTGGCAAACAGCGACCGCAATGCGGAATGCACTGCTGCATGCGGCGTAACGAAGGGGCTATACGATTTCGGATTTCGGATTTCGTCTTAGGCAGGTGCCGCGTTCCGTCTGATGACACTCAAGGATCACTGAGTAGAACCGATAAAACGAAATCCGAAATCCGCATTCCGAAATCCGAAATCGCTACCCATACTTGACTGGACCTAAATACTTATCCAACCACTCGCCTACTTCCTTGATCACCTCCGGACTTAACCAAATCACGTGACCTCTTTCGAATATCGCCAGCCGCTTGTCCTTTTCCTCTGGACCAAGCGCATTCAACAGTGGTCGCTGACACATCTCCAGTGGCAATAGAAAATCGAGCCGGCCTCCAATCAGGAGCGTTGGGGCTTTCACGCGGGGCGCGAAGTTCAGCGGGTCGTATTCCTGTGGAACCTTCAGCGGCGGCAGCCCTGTTGCCACGTGAAAAGCAGTTTTGATCCGATCATCAAGCGCACACATCACCGAACCGTAAGGCATGCTGTAGCTGTAATAGCTGAGCCTCTGAAGGTCGATATCGCGCCGCGTCTCCAAATAATCGATAGAGCGACTCACGTCTCTCACCCACGCAATGACTAAATCTTTACCCGGCAACAGCGGATAAGGCGGCGTGTCGAAATGTCGTTCATACATCCCTTTATAGACCGGATAAAGCACAGCGCGACCGATCCGTGGAAGAAAATCAACCATTTGCAGCTCGAGGTCATCGCTCGACTTCGCAATCAAACCCAGCGAACTCGGAAAGTAGACCACCGTCTGGTAAGGAGGCGAGACGTTACGCGGAATGAACAGGTGTGCGATCACTCGCTCACCGGGATAGCCCGCGTCGAAACTCACCGTTTCTTTCCTCCAAAATGGAGCGCTCTCATCGACTGCTTCACTTCTAACATTCAGATCCTTTCGTTCATACGAATACAAACTGCGATAGATGGCGAACGTTTCATCGTTAACTGGACGCTCTTTCGTGTAATCACGCGATTCACTCTCTAGCGGCGCGGTTACGTCCGCCGACAGTGGGCCGCTAAACTTTGCGCAACGGAATCCGTTTCTCTCTGAACGATCAAACGGTTCTTCAGCCTCGACATGCGTAAACATGTAAGGCGCCTGATTCCAGGATGCGCCGAGAATGTAATGTCGAGCCGCAGGCGTCGCATCGGTCGCCGTCATGCACCACTCTCGAACATTGCCCGCCATGTCGAAATTTCCGTACGGGCTCAATCCGTTACTTGATCCGACCTTACTGGTTCCGGTCCTGTTAAAGGTGCTGAAGCGAAGGAAGTCGGAGAACTGCTTCAAGTCGGCCGCCCGGTACCAGTGATAATTTGTTGGCAACTCTTTTCCTGCGAACGCCGCGTAAGCAGCGGCTTCGTACCAGTTCACTCCATTCACTGGATATTCAGCCTGTCCTTCTGGATAACTTCCGAACTGCCACGTTGATGGTCCAGCCCTGCCGGTAGAGTCTCGCAACTGTGACATCGCATCATCCCAGGAGAGTTCCTTACCGTCTTTCATCAGCGGGTACTTCCAATACTCGCGCTTTTGATAGCCTCCTGAGTCAACGAACTGTTTGAACTGCTGGTTGGTCACCTCGAACTTATCAAGCCAAAAGTCGTCAAGCTTCACAGCGGGCAGACCGCGAAAGAGAAAGTTTCCTCCTGGCACTGCAACCATTCCCGCGGGCACAGTACCGGGGGCATACAGCACAAAGTTCACGGGGAAGTAAGGATGAAACGCACCTTCTACCTGATCGAATCCCTCCTTCGTGACTTTCCAACGAAGATGAGTTGCGGGTACGGGTTTATTCGCGATTGGTGTTTTGCCTACGTAGATCCATTCTGCGTCGACGTTTGGATATCCTTTCACGTAAACGTCGGCGCCAGCAGGAGTAGATGTAACAGAAACCGTCTTCTCATAGTGTCGCTTCAACTCCAGCAGTTGCGGATCGCCGGGTATGTAGGATTCGGCTTTGCTACCGAGTCGAAACGCACCGTCGAAATCGTCCTCTTTTACAAGCCGCGAGATTTCTGGGATCGCCAAGGTGTGGGCCCAGCGTTCGTTATAGGTTTTCAGACCAAACCAGCCCGCAGCCCCAACAATGGCAAGAAGCACAACCAGAGCGGGAATAAGAACTCGAGGATTTCGAACAAGCGAAGATACGGTCAAGGATGCCGCAGATCGAAAAGCGACCAAGTCTTGTCTTAATTCGGTGGCGGATGGATAGCGCTTCGCTCGATCTTTTTCAAGGCACTTTGAGACGATGCGCCGAAGTTCAGGTGATACATCGGGCCGAATTTTCTTAAGAGGTGGTGGTTCCTTGTGAATAATCGCATTGAGAATTGCGAACACTGAATCACCCTGGAACGGTCGCTCTTGAGTGAGCATCTCGTACAAAACAATTCCCAAAGAGAAAACATCTGTGGCCGCATCGAGAGGTTTGCCCTCGCCTTGTTCGGGAGACATATACGCCACGCTCCCCATGATGACGCCAGTTTCAGTTTTGGTTTGCGTCATGGTCGGAGCGCTTGGATCCGATTTAAGTGGTTCGATTAGTTTCGCAAGACCGAAGTCGAGAACCTTTATCTGACCAGAACTAGTCACCATGATATTCGCCGGTTTGATGTCGCGGTGAATGATCCCGGCCACATGAGCTGCAGATAATGCAGCTGAAATCTGAAGGGCGTATTCAAGTACCTCATCTACCTTGATTCGCCCACGGGCAATTATCTGGTCGAGAGACCGTCCCTGGATGTGCTCCATCACAATGAAGTCAATGGGTGTCGGATCAGGGCCGGTTGGGACAACAGTGTCGATATCGTGGATCGTGATGATGTTCGGATGAGTGAGAGCGGATGCGGCCTTCGCTTCACGAACGAAACGACGCTTACGTTCGGCGTCGGCCACTCGTTCGGGTGGGAGAACCTTGATGGCCACTGGTCGGCCCAGGTGAGTGTCATGAGCTCGATAGACGACGCCCATACCACCTTCGCCAAGTTTCGCGTCGATGCGGTAGTGGCCCAGCGACTCTCCAATCATACGTGTAACCAGCCGTGATGAAGATCGTGTAGGTTTCGAAAATCTGCCGCCGATTTAATCACTTCATCGCGGCGGCTGTCACGGAAGAAAAGCATTGTGGATTGATGATTGTAGATTTTAGATTGAACAAGAGCTTGCGCCTTTGCGCGGACAAATTACTCGGAAATGAAAGGTATTACTGGGCCGACTCGGGTAATCAACAATCTACAATCATCAATCTACAATGATTTATTTCTTTACTTCCCTCGGTTTTGGACCGCATAATACGTGCCCCTCTGCCGGAACCAAGAGACAGAGGACGATCATCAGCGCGGGCTCCAGCCCGCGTTTCGCATGAGGAGAGACAAATGAGATCTATTTGGAAGGGTCACATACGCTTTCTGCTCGTTGCAATTCCGGTCCGCGTCTACAACGCCCTCGAGACCAGCGAAAAGATTGCCTTCAACCAGCTGCACCGTGACGATTACGGCCCCATCGGCTACGACAAACGCTGCAAGAAGTGCGGCCAGGTATGCACGCAGGATCAGATCACGAAGGGTTACCAGTACGAGCCGGATCGCTACGCCATCGTCGAACCCGAAGACCTTGCTAAAGTCAAAATTAAGACGACGAAGGCCGTCGACATCGTCGGCTTTGTTGATGCGTCGGAGATTCCCACGACTTTCTACGATGCGCCTTACTACGCCGGACCCGATGGCCCTGTGTCAGAGAAGCCTTATGCGTTGTTGCGTGAGGTCATGAAACAAACGGGCAAGGTGGGCATCGGCAAAGTTATCCTGCGCGACCGCGAAGATCTCGTGGCAGTGTTTCCACATGGCGACGGCCTGGTGCTCCAGAAGCTTCACTATCCACATGAGCTGCGCAAGATGGAAGACGTGCCTGATCTCGAAGGAGCGCAGAAGCTCAACAAGAATGAGTTGAAACTTGCGACCACGCTCGTGCAGGAGATGGCAACCAGTCTCGATGAGATCGACACCACCGACAATTACCACGAAGCGCTCAAGAAACTGATCGATTCCAAGATCAAAGGCAACAAGGTCGTCGAATTTGAGGTTGAAGAACTTCCCAGACTTGATATTATGAGCGCGTTGAAGAAGAGCTTGCAGCAATCGAATCGCAAGCCGATGATCAAAGCGCCAGCAACAGCGACTACTAAGAAGAAGCCGCAGATAACACTGGTGAAGCCGAAGACGACAGCAAAGAAGCGGAAGGCCTCGTAGTTTTCTTTGGAGTGCGCCGACTTGGCGGCGCTTTGGAAAGCGGTGACAAGTCACCGCACTCCAAAGGGCGGTCCGTCGTCAATGAACGAAAACACAAGCAAGGTAATTTCATTCCCCTCACCTGTCCCCTCAAAGGCAGACTATCAACGTGTCAAATCTTCTTACTCGGTTAAAGAGATCAAACAACTGTTTGGCCTGAGTGAGAAGACCATTCGTCGTTGGACAGAACAAGGAATCATTCAGGCGTCAGCTAGTTCTGAAGGCGCCGAACTAATCTACGACTTCCAGGCGCTCACCCAATTTCGCCGCATCCGCGAACTTCGTTCTCAGGGTCACAGCCTCCGCCAGATCGAAGCGGAGTTGCAGGGACAACTGCATCTGTTTCGCACTGAACCCAATCGTGTGTCTCGTCTGTTGACGCCTTTTGAAGAGGCGTTACTGTTACATGAGCAGGGCGATCCTTCAGCGGTGGAACATTACGTAGAAGCAATTAACGAAGGCGATAACGTTGCGGAGGCTTACTGCAATCTGGGCATCATGAACCTCGAGCAGGGTGCGTTGGCAAAGGCGCTCGATAACTTCACGCTTTCACTTAAGAACGATCCGCGGCACGTCGAAGCTCACTACAACCTCGCGAACCTGTATTACGATGCGGGCGATTTGCAGCTGGCAAAGCTGCATTACGAGATGGCTGCGCAGATCGAGCCGGGCTTTTCTCTGGTCTACTTCAACCTCTCGCTCGTCTATCACAAGATTGGTGACCTAAACGCGGCGCTCACCGCTCTCGAACGATACCGTCAACTCGAGCCTGAAGACGAAGACATTGAAGTGCTCAATCAGCTTTTGAAGGCAATCCAGAACGCGATAAAGAAGTGACAGGAGCAGGGGCACCACGCAGGAGCAGAAAATTCAGCCGCAGATTCTCACAGATAAACACAAATCAGAACAATCATAACTGTTAGATCGAGTTCTTATTGGTTAATTCTGATCTGTGTTTATCCGCGAAATCTGCGGCTGGCTTCTTCCTGCTCCTGCCTGCTGCTTCTGCCTTCTGGATTTTGGCGGTGGACAGGAGGGAACTGTCCACCTTTGCTAGTACTGGATCGCAAGAAAGGATGAACGATCCAAAATACGTAGTACCTAAGGCAAAAGGTCCAATACGAGTCGGTTTCCAGATACTCTCCTCCTGAGGATATAACCGATCGGAATCAAGTAGGCAGAAGCGTGGTCCTGTCTTATAATGATCATTCTCCGAGTGCTACCGAGCATTTACCCCAACAAGGAGGTTCCCCAAAATGTCCGATTCCCCAACGTCGAAATGCCGCATTCTGTGTGTGGACGATCACAACGACACTTCTGCGATGTTGCAGATCCTTCTCGCCGAAGAAGCTGACTACGAAGTGAAGATAGCTGCAACCATCAAAGAAGCATGCGATCTCGCCGCATCGCATGAATTCGATTTATACGTTTTGGACAAACGACTCCCCGACGGATCGGGTCTCGATTTGTGTTCTACCTTGACAGCTCTAACTCCTGGCATTCCCTGCATCTTCTATACGGGCGACGCGTACGAGATTCACCGGCAGCAAGCCATGGCAGCAGGCGCCGCCGCTTACGTACCCAAGCCTGACATCGACGGATTGATCGATGCGGTGCAGAAGTTGTTAGCAGAGCGGGAGTGTACGACGGCGTGATGTCCGTCATTATGTCCGACACACTTTAGTTTATCGGGTGGTACCGACACGAGAAGCTGAAGCGTATTGGACATCAGAACGGGAGCGAAGCGACCGATTTCAACTGGCATCGTACACAATGCACATTGAAATCGGTCGCTTCGCTCCCGTTCTGTAGTTGACCACCATGGAACCACAACGAACTAGAAACCACCGCTGCTTGACTTCCCTTTCTCCGAACCTATAATTCTTTCTCGCTACGGGCCGATAGCTCAGTTGGTAGAGCAGCTGACTCTTAATCAGCGGGTCGCAGGTTCGAGCCCTGCTCGGCTCACCAGTAATCAATAACTTACAGGCAGTCAGAAATGACTGCCTTTTGTTTTCTGTGCGTATACTGTGCGAAATTTTGGAAGGCCATCGAGGATTGCGCTGGGAACCCAGGGTTTACTTGATCCATTCTGAGCCTACCCTGAAATCCCGGATCAACGCGGCGCTAGCGCGAACGACGAAATACAATCCCAGCGTCGTGAGGAAGAGGGCGAACAACAGAACGAGCCATGACGACTTCCCGCTCCCTTTATAGGTTCTAACCACGGCCCAGGCAGCGCCACCCAATAGAATCAAGCCCACTATCATCTGCACTATCCGCATCATTACCCTCCAAAGCCTTAACGAAGCACACAGATTAAAAAGAGACTTTTCTGTGCGAGTTCCGTGCGAACCACGCGCAACTACTAAAAAACTGCTCTTGGCGAATGTAACGGTTTTAGGCGGAAACACGCAATAACTTGAAACTACCTGCAACTACTGAAACCCAGCAAAACGGATTCTTAAAGACTCTTAATCAGCGGATCGCAGGTTCGAGCCCTGCTCAGCTCACCAAATCAAACATTAAGGGCAGCGACTCAAACCGCTGCCCTTTTTGTTTTATCTTGTTCTGTGTCAGCTTCAGTGACCTCGCTGGTTCCTTGCGTCTAAAGCCTCAAGCAAAGTAACAAAAGAAATAACGTCCTCAGAATCAAACTCAGACAAAGACGCGGTTGATTGACGACTTTTGTCCAATCTCATTTTGTAGTCCCAGTAATGGCTGTTAATCGCGATCTCAACCTCATGGGTCAGTGGTTTCTCAGGATCAAACGCAGGCGCAGTAGCAATATTGTTCCGCGTCAGACTCACGTAGGCATTCGACTCCGCTGCACTGATCCACACAATCCATTCCGTAGGCAGCAGTACTCTCTTAGCTGCCCACCAATTGCTAACGTTTGACACCACGTATTGAATGGTCCATGTCTGATCATCCACAATGCCATCTTCAATGTGACCAATTTCGCCGTCGACGGCCATGACGTGATAGCGACTTACCATTTTCGAGCTTCGTAAATGCTCGTCGTATGCTTCCTGTAATGAGTGCTCTGGATCATGCGCGCTGCCACTTACGGGCTCATGATCAGAATCTTTCAAAGCATTCAATCTAAGGTAATACGGCCAACCGAGGTAGAGAGAGTAGTCGTGTGGTTGTTCGAGGCCCTCAGGTTTATGCATGCCAACGTCATCGCTATCCTGGACCTGTTGTTTGGTGAATGCCGCGTTAATCGTTTTGGTAGGTGCGTCCACCCCAATAATTGCGGAGGGCGACATGAGTACTTTCTTACCGTGCAGCCAGTTGCCGATGTCGACTACGAAGTATTTGATCTTCCAATCTCGATCATCAAAATAGAATTGCTCCAGATGACCTATGTCTCCGTCCGTCGCGTGAAGCCTATAAGTCCCCAACTCTTTGATTTGCCGTAACATCTTATCTGCACCCCCAAAATGCCGTGCCACTCGAGCACAGAAACTGACATCAACGATGTAACTGAGGGGGAAATGTCGATAAAACTGAAGGAGAACTCGGCGTGTTGAGCAGTCAATCAAACTGTACACCTTGCGGCAAGCTCTATCAATTCAAAACCTAACACGGTAGTGCCCTAAACTGGATTAGGACACTACCCTAACACCTCAATCTCACTCGTGACGTAACGCCTCAACTGGATTTAACTTCGCGGCAAGGATCGCCGGTACCAGAGTCGCTCCCACAGCAACAACCGTCAGAATTGTTGCTACGCCGAAGAACACCAACGGATCGACTGGACTCACGCCGAAAAGAAATCCAGATGCCAGGTGTGTCGTAGCGACACTCAACAACACGCCAATCGAAATGCCCACGAGTGCCAGGGTAATTCCCTCTCTCATTATCAACCGCAGGATCTCTCTTCGATCCGCTCCAAGAGCCATGCGAACACCAATCTCTTTAGTTCGCTGGCTGAATGAGTACGAAGTGACTCCGTAAATTCCAATCGACGCGACGACGAGTCCGATCAAGCTCAACAAACCCAACAACGCCGCGCCCGCCTTCAGCGGAAGGAGTTGCGCCGTCAAAACATCGTCGAGCGTCTTGAAGTCGAATATTGGAAGGTTTCCACCCAGTGCTTTTATTTCTCTTTCGACCACACTGATCATGGCGCTCGGCTCGCCCGAGGTTCGCACAATGAGCGATACGGTGTTGTCGGGATCTTGATAAAGCGGGACGTAAACGTACGGTTGCGCCTCTTTCCCAAAGCCGTTGTATGGACTGCTTTTGACAACTCCAACAACTTCACATACTTCGGGGCCTTTCCGAAGCGTCCTTCCCAGGGCGCTTTGACCCGGCCACAGAGTGCGCGCCAACACTTCGTTGATGATCACCACTTTGCGTGTCGTGTCGTCGTCAGTAGTTTCAAACTGACGTCCTTGAATAATAGGGATGTCGAGTGCCTTGAAATACCCGTCCGCTACTACCGAATGCTGAACGCGCATCGACTCTCCACCTTCCGCCTTCACGAAGGTGGTAGACTCATCCATGGTGAGCGGAAGCACGTTAGACAAGGTCGCTATCTCAACGCCTGGCGTGGCTGTGACTCGTGAGAGTAGCTCACGATAGAAAGCTTTGTTGTATCGGATCGAGTATCCGTATTGTGACGGATTGAGATTGAGCAGCAGAATCCTATCAGTTCTGAAACTCTGACTCACGACCTCGCCTCTTTGAAAGCTGCGCAGACAAAGGCCAGCCGAGATCAACAAAACCAGCGACGCGACAATTTGCGTCACAACCAGGACCCGCCGCAGGTTAATTCTTCTCTGTCTACCAGCGAGTAACATAGCGTCACCGCCCAGCGACCGTACCAGATCGAGTCGAAAAGTATTCATCGCCGGCAGCAATCCAAAGATCAAAGCCGTCAGTAACGAAACGACAAACGAGAACAACAGCACCCTCTGATCAAAGGCCACGCCGCCGGAAAACCCGAGATCACCTGGAGGCAACAACCCGAGCACGGTGCGCGTGGTCCAATACGCCAGGAGTAACCCAAGGGCGCCACCGGCGATCGAAAGCAGCACGCTCTCAGTTAGTAACTGGCGCACAAGACGTTTCCTACTTCCGCCCAGGGCCATGCGAATCGCAAACTCCTTCCGTCGCACAATTGCCCGCGCGAGCGTAAGACTCGCTACGTTCACACAACAGATCAAAAGAACGAGACCCGTTAAGGCTACGATTATGAGCCCCACGGGTACGACTTCTGCCATTCGCGGATTTATCGCCGTTACAGGCGAAAGAGCCACCTTCCAACCGCCTTGCGGTACTTCAGTGCCAACCTGTACGCGTGTAGCGATTGTCGTCATCACCGCTTCCGCTTGCGCAGCGTTAACGCCCGGTTTCAAACGTCCAATCATTTGTAACCAGCTATGATCCGGATCGAGTCTTCCTTTGTCGACCGATTGAGCAGGTGCCGTCGAGTTGTTCGGCTGCGGTCTCTGATCGTTTACTGCAGGGCCTACCGTTTTGAGGATATTGGCCCATTGCACTATGGGCATCCACACATCAGTGGAAGCGATTGGATCAGTACCTCTGAAGCTTGGCGGAGCAACGCCCGCTATCGAAAAGCTATTGCCATTCACCACAAGTTGTTTTCCGACAACGTCGGGGTCGGCATTGAAACGTCGTTTCCAAAGGGTGTCGCTTATCACCACCGCTGGTTCAGTGATGGATTGTTCCGGAGCGGTAAATCCTGGTCCGCGTTGTAGACCCACATCAATCACGGAAAAGTAATTTACCGAGACCACCTCTGCGCTTATCTCTTGAGTGTGTCCATCGCTCGTCAGTAGCATCGTTGGAGTTGCATAAGCCGCCAATCCGGAAAAAACGTCGTTCTGCTTGTTGAGTTCCAGGTACCGGTCATAAGAAACGTTGCGGTAAGGGTTCTCGCGCGAGCCCGCGAAGACATACACCAGATTATCGGTGTTTGAAACAGACATTGGCTTGAAGAGGACTGCGTTGACAAAACCAAAGACTGTTGAGTTCACACCGATTCCGACAGCTAACGAAAGCACAGCGACAAGTGTTAGTCCCGGCGTCTTTAGCCACATTCTGAGCCCGTATGACAGGTCTCGAAGGAAAGACCGCATGATAGTTGTCTCCGCTTGGATTGGAATGAACGATCGGTGGAAGCGCGAGCTAATGCTGACCCGCTCGCTGAGGTGAAATGGAGGAGTTTTTCGACGCCGCCCAATTCAATACGACTCTACGTTAATCAAATGCTCAGAGTTCCAATCGGCCCTTCAATCTTAGTTACTTCCAGCTTCAGGCGATAAAGCGGGCACCTCGCCACAGCGACCCTGAAATATTTTCGCTTAATTAAACACCTAGTTGTTGGGAGGGTTCAGTCCGAATTCCCCATCAGTTTTGCACGCTCAAGTTAGGAGAAGTCATGGACATTTCAAATCCACTGGCACCGATATTTGCCGCCAGCGTCGCACTTCAGCAGATCCTCGAGGTGCTTTCGGTATTCGTTGAAAGGTGGGTCGGCGAACAAAGAAAGAAAGCAGCTCTCGGCATAATCGGCTTTGTTATTGGAATCGTGCTGGCATACATGTTCGGTCTCAATCTGATGGAGTACTTCAAAACGCCGGATTCCGCTGGCGCTCTTAAGGCACTGCCCTACGCCGGGACCTTCCTGGATAAGGTTGTGACAGCGCTTGTGCTGAGTGCCGGGACTGAAGGCACAAACTCCATTGTTAAGTTCCTGAAGTATCTCAAGGAAGACAAAAAGGCTACGGCTGCTGAAACGCTTCAACTTCTTCGCAAGCAAGCGGGCGAAGCGACAATTCCGACTGCTGCGTCGGCGGCAGAAAGGACTCTCCAGAAACTACGCGAAAGAGCCGGCATGATTGCCCCATCTCGTGAGCCGTCCGAAGCCGAACGCGATCCGGGCAGGACCGGAGCTTTCATTTACGTTTCAGGAAGATAAGGGCCGACGAAATCATAAATCCAAAGTTCGAACGAGGTGCACCCAATGTTTCGGCATTTTAAATCCTATCTGCTTTGCGGCTTACTGGGTCTTACAACCCTGACTTTTGCTTCAATTGTCGCGCCGGTTGTTAACGCTCTCCGCGACGACAAGCCGGCGCTCACCGACGATCAAAAGAAGAAGGTCAACGCGGTAAACGATCAACTAAGGAATGCTGATCAATCGATCGAGCTTGCCGAAGGTGTCCGACGTTCCGCAGACAGCAAAGTGACCCTGATTAATGATCGAACCAGTTTTGATGAAGCCAACGAAACGGCGCTCCGAAAACTTGAAGAGCTCGCTGATGCCATCCGATCGGTGACCACACTAAGCGTGATATCGAGTCTTGATAGCACGAAAACCGAGGTCGAAAAGGTAAAGACAGATCTGACAGCCGCTCGTGATGCTCTTCCTGCCGAAGCTGAGGGTCTGCCCGAGGAGATTGGCGTTGCGCGCAAGAAGGTGACGGAGCAAATCGCCCGATTAACAAAACAAAGCAAGGCCCAAGATGATGCTAAGAAGAAGTTGCAGGATGCACTTGCCGCTGTTCCAGACAAAGTCAAAGCTCTGACTGAACTGTTTCCGCAACGTATTTCTGAAATCGCGGCCATAGCACAGGACGCTGATGCCGCAGCGCTAATTCCTGCCTTGTCCAGCAACATGGCGACATTGGTGGAGGTTGAAGCCCAACGACGTGTGTTGCGAACGCGCTGGAAGGAAGTAGCCAGCGCGCTGGCACAAGCAGGTAGCGAGAACGCGGACAAGAATAAAGCTGTTGTAGACGCCATCGATGCTCTCGACAGCAAAGTCAACAACGACGTGCTGAAGAAGCTGCAACCGTGGTTCGGTAAACTCGCGACACATGCGAAAAATCAATCGACACACGTGTTAGAGATCCTGGCCAACCTGATTAAAGACCCGGTAATGAACGGCCCGGACGCACTCAAGCGAACGAGCGAGGCGTCTGGTGTCCACGATGAGTTGTTGGGAGTGACAGAGGGTTGGACCAAACTCAACGCCCAACTGCAAGGCGTAACGATTTCGGGCTTCAATCTAAATACAACATCACAGGCTGCCAAAGAACTTGGCGATGCGGATACCCGACTAACGATCGACATTGCCGTCGTGCAGGATGGTCTCACGGGTGACGCTTCTGAGTTCATCGCCGATCAAGTTTCGCTTTATTACTTCACCGACGTTGAACGCATCATGAGGATGCTCAACAGCGCCACCTCCGAGATTGGCGGCATCAAGGGCGCACGTGAACGCGCCGCCTTAGAGCGACAAAAACTAACAACCACCGAACTCGATCTTGCTGCGGCTCTCGATGCAGTCAATGCGGCACAGCAGCGGGTCAACACGCTCCAAAAAGAACTCGACGAGTCGAAACGAGGTTTTTCAGCCGCCAGCGACATACTGCGAATAGCGACTCGAAATCTGACCGGGGTTCAGGCCGACCACACCAAGAACGAAGATCGTTTCAACCTGGCAAAAAGCGAGTTTGACGCGAATCCTACAGATCCGGACAAAAAGGTGGCGCTTGATCGCGCTACTGAAGAAAAACTTCGTTCTTCTGATCGACTGAAAACCTACCAGGAGAGAAACGACTTCGCGACGCGTGAACGAGACGCTGCGAAAGAGCGAAACGATGTTCTGGCAGATGAACAGGCTGGACTGCCAACGAAGATTCAACAAGCGAAGGACCAGTTAGAAAACGCGCAGAGCGCTGTGTCACGTCAACGTCGCGCCGCGTTCTTGGCGGCCCAGGCTGAAAGTGAAGCGTTCGTATTGGCTCGCGACAACCGACCGTTTTTGTTTGCTCCTGCGATTGCATCCACACGAGATCCTGTTCACCGCGTCCTGATGTACGCGTTTAGTGACAGCAAGACAATATTCCTGCGGGGCAATCCAAACGATGTGGAGACCGTAAAAGACATCATCGCGAAGTTCGATCGACCGGCACCGCAGGCCCGGCTGACCCTTTGGACTATGGAAATGAGCAGCGATACGAGTGCGAAGGGAACGAAGAATTTCAACAGGGCGTTGATTCTTATCGAGGAAGAGCTTGCAAATAACCGGGCACTTACTTCTGCTGCAATCTCGTTCTTGCGACACTGCCTGAATGAGGAAGTCAATGGGGTGGCTGCAAGTTTTGCGAGAGAACATGGGGCCAATCCACAGTTTAGAGAGCTACCTAGAGCCGAACAATTCGCGTTGGCGCGCCTTCAGTTTTATAGCGCGGAAGTTTTGACGCGACTGGGATTTGATAATGACCTCACAAACGCAAACAAACTACGCGAGCAGTTGAGATTCGCCAGACTTGTCATTCCCGATCCCGCCGGAACAACAACGCTTGGAGAAACTTTGATGGTGCTCTGCTTGGGAACAAGGACGGCTCGCGGCACCGTCATAAACAGGTTCCGGACTGAATTAAAAGCACAGTTATTGAAATTGGGACTGACTGATTCAACGGCGGCCAACGAGCCATCCTGGAAAACTGACTCCGTTGTCTTTGCTTCCACCGCTCGCGTGCTGGGCCTTGATATGGATTCAAAAAGCAGCGATCCCTTTACCCCTGCACAGGAAGAGATCGTCCGCGCACTCGAGAGAATCCTAATACAAAGAGCGACTGCTGAAGTACGCAGCGCGAGCGACCAGTTACATGTAATAGAACTTCAGAAGAGTGAAATTGAAAAGCAAACGATGGAAGCTTCTGTTAATGATGACCAGAAGAAACAGCTAGACCTTCGGTTAATACAACTCGAGGCCAGGCGAAGAAACATTGTCAGAGCCGCAATCCCACTCATCAACCTTGTTCGAGAGAAATTTGGTATCGGTAGGTACGTTCCGCTGACGCTTTCTGATCAGAAAAAGGAAGTCGACCGCGCGAGACAGGAGTTAAGAGGATTTGGAGCATCTCGCACAGAGATAGACCCGCGCCGAAACGACAACGCTCGGATTGCCGCCGCCGATCAGATGCTGAAGGAAATGATCATTGCTGTCGAAGACGACATTGAGCGCCACTTCGTTCAGCGAATGCTTAATAGTCTTCGCGAAAAGATCACGAGGGAGAACATTGGCGTTGGAGTCGGCGTGATGCAGCGTACGTCAATGCTAGCCACCAACCGACTTCTCGCTCGCGTCGATCCACGCGCTTCCGCTCAACTGGCTGTCGGTGAAGAGCAGAATATCCTGCAGTCGGTTCAGCAGTTGGCTCAAATCTATCTTTCGACCCAGGCGGCTGGACCACTCGGTTTGCTTGGCGCACTGAACCGACAACCCTCAGAAGCTCCACCCGAGATCTATGGCATCAATACCGGCAACACATTCCAGGTTACGCCCATCTTTGATCCATCGGGTCAGGCATTGCGGTTCAAGTTTGATTTTGTCGGTATGACGCGAGTGCAGGAGCCGAATGGCACGGTCAGCCGGCAATTGCCGCGTATCGAACGTCATACGGTCAATACTGAGGTCCAACTGAGCAATTTGGAGATTCGAGAGATTTCGCGGTTTGAAGCAAACAGTCGTATCGGTAGGCCGACGGAATATTCGGGTGGTTTACCTATCGTTAGAGACATTCCGAAGGCTCGGCCTTACCTGCCCTTGTTGGGATGGTTTGTTAGAAAAGGTGGAAAAGCAGCAGTGGTCCAGCAAAGTTTGATCTTTGGGCAGACAACTATGTATCCAACGATACAAGACATTATGGACCTGTTGACCTCACCAGTAACAGCGCAATAGGAGAGCATCATGGCATCAGGCACCGGCTACATCTGCGAATGGACGAAGGGTGACGTCGGAGGAATCATTCACGTCTGCGCCGGAGACAACTTAGTTGGCGACGACGTGGCCTTTCCTTTTGATGAATGTTCCAACGACCTCAAAACGATCCTCAATAAGAAAAGTATTAGCGATGAAACTGACTGTCCACCTCCGAATGGAGCGCTGAAGGTTAAGTTTGACTTCGATATTTTTGAAGGCAATGACCTGGCAATAAACGTTTCAGTTAATTGAAGCTGCACTATAAGAGCTTAGACCATCAACGCCTGTCTCAGTAAAAGGAGATGATAATGAGAAACTACTACCCCCAAGCCGGCCTACGATTAATCTTCTCAATCGCTTTCACGACGACACTGCTGATTGCCACTTCGTCAATCAGTTTCGCGCAGCGTTCTAACCTCAAAGTTCCAGGAGTGAAATCGAAGCCATCGATTGAATCCACTTCTCCAGCGGAAGACGTCTACTTCAATGCAGATTCAAAAGAGGTATCAGGCGCATCAACGTTGGCCGCCAATCAGATGAGTGCTAACAGCATAGGGCGCGTACTCACTTTGCTATTTGATTCCGCAACAGTCAGCTTGCAGAGTCCAAACGATCCCTTGTCAGCGACTTGGTCGGGAACGATAAGTATTCCGATCAACACTAGCGCGAAGCCAAAGGCTAAATCATACCTACAAGACATTCGCGGTTCAGTGATTAAGACTCCGGATACACGTGTCGTTATCATTCTGGACCTCGGCGGCAAAAACTTCGTCGCGGACTTTCCATACGGGGCGAAGCATGAAGGCAATATTCGCAGACGCTTTGTATCTCGTAAGGGCGCACAATCGCCCGTTCGCTACACGGCGTCAATCACGATCTTCGCAGAGCGGCGCAACACTAAGGGCTCCTTGCTGGTGGGTATTGATGGACTCGACATCGAAGCGCGCTGAGCCAGGAGATTACGTTTCCGCTTACTTCTGAGCGCTCAGTTCTACCCAAGTTGTATTACTGGTTAACGGCACCTTGTAAGCACCGCGCTCAAAAACAAACTGCTGCCGCGGAACGAACGGCCTAACGCCGCTAACCTTTCCCGGCTGCTCCACTTGCAAACGGGCATGCGAGGTGTATTCGTTTGCCGGAGACAGTCCCACGCGGACCACCCGCGTTCCTCTGTTGATGGCTATCTCACTAAACGTGCCTGAATCCAAGGTAAGCCATAAACCAGCGGGGGCAACATAAACACGCATCCGAAACGAGTCGAGAGGCTCTACACGCACCCAATCACCATCCAACTTCACATTTCCACCAAAGGCCCGCCAACCAAACTCCTGATGATTGATGACGTACGTTGCGGTGTTGAAAGCATGGCCAAAAAAGTTTGGTCCATAGTCGCCGCTGTAACCGTCCCACTTCAACGTCGATGGAAAAGAATGAAAGGCGACGGATGCGAATCCACCTTGATCGATATTCGTCAATGCTCCCATCGTACCGCCGTAGCCAATTCGCAAGAGATAAAAATCATCAGGTGCCTCTCGATAAGCGGCTAATGCAGGGATCGCATTTAGTCCTGAGCCATAGTGATGTAATTGCCGTTCTATCCGCCGCGTTTTGCCTCCATAGAGAAAATCCCAGTAGCGACGCGCGTTTCCGTTGTATCCCCAGTGTGGCACTGTAGGCATGTAGCCGATAATTGAATCCAAAGAGACCTTTGCCTTGTCGTCATAACCAAAGTATTTGCACCAGGCGTAAACCTCTTCCTGACCCGTCGAGTCCCAGGCCATTTCGCTGCCAAATGGAAATGCCTCCTGGCGCCAGCGATCAGCACGCTCTTTCATCAACGTCTCAATCTCTTGCGCTTTCTCCGTCCAACCTTCGCGCTTCAGATCTGAAAGGACGGCGAGAAAGATGTCGCCCTCCATCAGACCTAAATCAACGTAACCAACACGACGGCGACCATTTGGGGCGCGGCTAAAAGTAAACTTCGTCGTTTGATAAGCCTGCTCCAGATACCAGTCCCATTGATGGTTCTTAATGAGGTTCGAATAGTTTCGAGCTAAACGATAGAACGACCAATAGGCAGCGACGACGTGCGGGTAGTTGTAACCACGACCGATGCCTTCAGCGTCGGGCTTTTTCCAGCTGGTCCAAGTCGTCCAGTTCAGAGACGGGTCGTAGGTGTAATTCGGTAAGTCTGTCGGTGAATAGTAGAAGAGACTCTTCCTGACCGCGTATTTGTTTGGACCGTCTTTATACTGAAGTCCACCCCACAACACCTCATCAATAAACCGCTCAAACTTTTGAATCTCTTCGGGTTTCGGTTGCCCGAATTGTTTCATTGCTGCCGCGAGCCAGGAACCCGATCCACCTTCATCTCCCAGACCGGCGATCCAAACGCGACTATCCTGGGTCACAATCTTTTCAGCGTCGCGATCGTAACTCATCACCGACGGGCTTCGACCAAACGGATCCTTTGAGTCTTCAAACCACTGTTTGGTGAAGAGGAAATTACCGAGATCAGCAACAGCTTGTGTCGCCGGCTTAGTTACGTAGTAGTTGATTGTCTGTCTCGTTTCGTCCTCATAGGTGAGCGTCAGCCGCGCGCGACCCCACGTTTTGCCGCGTAGGCTGTACGCCTGCCAGCCGTTGCGCGTGGGCTTTTCTTTCTTAACGATGATCGAACCCTTCGGTTCAGCTTCGACCGAACTCACGGGATGGGGATAATTCAGAAATAACCGTGCGTCTAGGTCCGTCGGCAGGACATACCCGGGAATACCCACTGCGACTGGACGCTGATTGGCGATCAATGTCTTCTCGATATTTCGAATCTCGTCTGACAGGAGAAACTTGATCGAGTACACCTTCGACGCGCCTGGGAAGATCGCCACTTGCGTCGGAGTAACCCACGGCTGAGCGTTCTTCCATTCGGCATCGGCATATGCTTGTGTGTGGACCATCCACGCAAATGAACCTTCGAACGTCTGATTCGGACGCATCGGTTCGTTCAGAAGTTGATAGGCCTCGAAGGAAACACCGTCGGGCACCACGATCAGCGCAGGACCATGACCATTTAATCGCGTTACCTGGAGATAGCCTGCGTCTTCGCCGATGTATGGATCAGAGAACGAACACCTCTCGTGTGATTCCTTCAGATTCCTGCCGGTGATGATGTTATTGAAGATCATCGGCAACCCGAGTGCACCAATCTCTACACCCGATGATGTCTTGTTCTTGATTGCAAACTGCAAACTCAGCTGACCGTTTTCAACAACCCATGAACGTGTGATCTGTACAGGACTGCTGGCAGGAAGCGTCGGAGATAGATCTGCGGAAGCGAGAACTCGTGCGGACGTTGGTAAGGTACTGATGGGTTGCCGCGCTTTGGCCGTGTCGAGTTCCTGCCATGGTCCAGTGTTATCTGTTCGAACGCGCAGAGTTATGTCGCCGAGATGATAGAAGCCGTTGGACGCACGACGTTCGAGCCTGTCACCCGGAGTGAAATCAAATCCAGGCGTGGTTTTTGGTTGCAAAGCCGCGACCGTTTGAGAGGCTTTCACTAACTTCAGTTTGAAATCAGGAGTGTCGAATTCCAGAAACCCTTGGTCTAACCCGAGTGTTGGCGCCGGTGGTGGACCCTGATTTTGAGTTTGAAGCGAGGCCGTCTTAATGCAAACCAGGCCAAGTGAGATGACGACGAGCAGCACCGGCATCAAACGTCCAACATAACCGAATGGTGCCCGTCGGCCGGCGGTGTTGTTCACACGAGTTGCCGCTTCTGGAGTGCGCAATCCGTCACGTCTCAACTATTGGATTGAAATGCTTCGACCGGATGTTGACCGAAAGAGTAAACCAAATCGCTTGATGGAGTCGATCAAAATCCTCTCTGAACACTTAAGACACCAAACCACTTCATGTGGGTGGTACATTAATTTCGGCCTACGACCCAAGACATAAGAAACTCGAGGCGCCGCGCATTCGGTGGAGTTCTGTCATTCAAGTTTGTTCGCGGCGCGTAAGAGTCTGAGGGGTAAGGCCAGTAGGTTGAAAATTAAGGGACCTCCTGTGTGAAACAGGTGGTCTTTCGTTGTGTTTGGACTCTGGGGGTTTTCACAGTCGCCTGTTTTCTTTCCCATTGCATATCTCTATCTGGGCGGCGATGACTTCTGTTGAGAGCGGTGATCCATCAAGTGGAGTCGGATTGACGATTTTTCTATTGCGCATGTCGACGGTGATATCGAGTGCGCGTTGGAAGTCAGATCGTGCCGCAAACAAATATTCGATTTGCTTCGCCTGCGGCAACTTCTCCGAAGCCATTGCAAGATTTACCTGACCTCTTCTGAAATGCGCTTCAGCTAACATACCTCGAACGCCCGCGTGCATCGGAATCGACGACTGCAGCGCTTCCAGGATGTCTAAGCTCTGGCGGTAGTTCTCTGCGGCCTGAACCTTCGCACCTCCGATTCGCGCGGCATCGCCGAGTTTGATCCAAACCTCAGCGAGATCGGTACGAAGTAAAAGATCGAGAGGAGCGGCCGAGTTCAAGTACTCTCGGATACGTCGGGCTTGTTCATATTTCAACAAAGCTGCCGCTGCTCTCCCGTTTCTTAGTTCCACGTCGCCAATCTTGGTCAACGCAACGGCATGATTGTTTATGAATTGAGCGTTGGTTGGATCAGACGCCAGCATCTTCTCAGCAAGGGCTAACTCTTTCCGGTAATGCTTCAGCGCTTCATCTGGATCGCCTAACTTGATCAGCATGTCGCCAACGTAACGATAACTCTCGACCAACATGAGCTGCAGATCGGTATTAAGCGGATCGGCAGCTACAAGAGACTCGCGCGTTTCGAGCGCGCGCCGTTGGAGAGTGAGGGCGCCTCTCGTGTTTCCTGCCTGGTCAGTTGCAAGCGCCAGAAATTCGTAGGAAATACTAAGCGCTCGCTGTGAACGAGCACTGTTTGGATCCAACTGTGATAACTCTTGACGTAAGCGCAATGCTTGCTCTTGATGATAAAGCGCGCCATTGACGTCACCCATTGTCATCAACATGGATCCCACGTACGCATACGTGCCGGCGAGGTTGTATCGGTCGATGAAGTCAGTCTTCTCTGCTTTCGCCAACTCTTCGCGCGCCGGTAATTGTTGGCGGATGATGTCTAATTCGCGTTGCTTGTTACCCTGGTTCCCTAGCAGCGTGGCGAGGTACCAATAGCTGTCGAGAAGTTCCCGTCGATAATTCAAGTTGGCCGGATCGGCAGCCACTAAAGCTTCACGTAACGCTGCCGCTTTTTGATGGCTCTGTATCGCACCATTCAAATCTCCGAGATGGGCAACGGTTGGTGTGTATTGAACCGCTCCCAGTTTCTCGTACGCCGCAGCTAATTCGCGTTGTAAACCAAGATCACCGCTCGCATCTTCTGCAAGACTGTCGAGGTACTTCAGCCCTCGCTGGACAATGATTGAGCGCGCGGGCGTTGCGCCAGGTAACTTCTGGATCGCGTCGTGCACTTCGAAGACGAATGAATTCGCCAACTGTCTTACTTCGTTGAACCTTCGTTCAGCTCGCGCGCGTTCGGCTCGTGCAATTCTGTTCTCGTTAAGCGTTACAACGATACCGAGCACGAGTGTCAAGACAATCAGTGCCGCTGCGCTTACAGCAACTTTCTGTCGCCTGACGAATTTTCCTAATCGATATCCAAACGTATCGGGCCGCGCGCTCACCGGCAACCCGGCTAAATGTCGATGAATATCATCCGCGAACTGCTGTACCGAGGCGTATCGACGCTCGGGCTCTTTGCGCATCGCCTTGAGCACGATGTTGTCGAGATCACCCTTGAGTCGTCCGCGCAACCTGGACTCGTTAGCAGCAGAAATGTTTCTGACCGTACCATTCGACCCGTTCTTCGACTCGAGCATGTTGAGTGTAGCGATGGCCGCGCTCGGCCGTTCCGGATCCTGGTCACAAATTACCCTCGCAATCTCCTGGGGCATCCGGCTTTTTAGTCGATATGGAGGCCGACCGCTCAAGAGTTCGTATAAGACGACTCCCAAAGAGTAGACATCGGTCGCTGTCGTAACCGAAACGCCGCGCACCTGTTCCGGGCTCGCATATTCGGGAGTCATGAAATGCATCGCTGTCGCTGTGGCGGGCACTTCGTTGACCGAGTTTCCGCTCTCTAAAAGTTTCGCGATACCGAAATCAACTAACTTGGGAACACCTTCGTTGGTTACGAGAATATTGCCCGGCTTAATGTCGCGATGTACTACGAGGTGTTGATGAGCGTATTGAACGGCTGAACAGACTGTCGAAAAAAGCTTCAATCGTTGCTCCGTCGAAACTTCACGCTCAGCGCAGTATTCATTGATTGGACTGCCCTCGACATATTCCAACACCAGGTAAGGAACTTGATCAGCCGTCTGACCTCCATCAAATAAGCGAGCAATATTTGGATGGTTAAGTTCAGCGAGGATCTGCATCTCGTTGCGAAAACGGCGTCGCATCGCCTCGCCACCGAGACCGGTTTTAATAAGCTTGATTGCTACTTCCTGCCGGTACTCTTCGTCGTCGCGTGTGGCTAGATAGACACTACCCATTCCTCCGTGACCGATTTCTCGTACGATGCGGTAGGCGCCAATACGAGTGCCGATTCTTTCGCCACCATCAAGACCGGAATCAAATCGTAGGTGAGCTGCTGCGTCCGCTGCGCACTGTTCTAAAGGATCCTCGTTCGCGTCGACTTGATGCGCCAATAACACATCGATCTCAGCGCGAAGCGAGGCGTCGTCACTACATGCCGAGTCGAGGAATGCCTGGCGTCGTCCAGTATCGAACTCAAGTGCTCGAGACAGTAGTTCCTTAACTTGTTGCCAACGTTCAGGAGTGATTTCTCCTCACCTCCTACTGCTGAGCTGACGCCTCAACCACAATTTTGCCGAATCCCAATCGCGTTTTGTTGTTGCGGCTGACACACCAAGGACCTCAGCGATTTCTTCTGTAGTGAGTCCACCGAAAAATCGCATCTCCACGAGTTGAGCCTGTTGCGTATCGAGGATCGCCAGATCGTCTAAAGCTTCATTGAGAGCAATCAGATCAAGTTCTCGTTTCTCAAAGAAACTTATTGCGTCATCCAAAGAGATCTTCGTCGCAGAGCCTTCGCGTTTTTGAGCGCGCCGCTCATTCGCGTGATTTATCAGAATCCTTCTCATCATCTGTGCGGCGATGCCGAAGAACTGTGCACGATTCTGCCAGTTCACCGATTTTTGATCGATCAAACGCAAATATGCCTCATGCACGAGGGCCGTAGTTTGCAGCGTGTGATCAGATCGCTCGCGACTCAGGTACTTCTGTGCAAGTCGACGCAACTCGTCGTACACGACGGGCATTAGCTCGTCGAGCGCAGCCTTGTCGCCTTGACCGGAAGCTACCAGGAGTTCCGTGGCACCTTGTTGTGAATGACCCATTTGATGCGGATGGGGAGGAGGAAAATTCTAACTCCCCCTCAGTTCCAAGTCCAACAGAAGAAAGAATTGGCCGCAGATTCATGCCGATAACACAAATCAGAAAAGCAGTTTCGGCGTCGTTATATCTTTCCTGATCCGTGTTTATCTGTGTGAATCAGCGGCCAATTCGCCTCTTGAGTTTTTTTGAGCCGTTCCTACCAAATTTCCTGCGTTAGTAATTGAAGCCGACAACTGCACTCAAGGCGGCGGGTGCGCCTGCAGTGTTCCAATCGAAACGATGGAGGTTTCGTATGAAAAGTCCATTCTTCAAAGCGACTGCAACCATAGTGGCAACCGTGCTTTATGCTGCGGCGGCAGCATTCACAGCCAACTCTCAAACACCAAAGAAAACAGCACCTGCGTCAGACGTAAAGATCAGACAGAGAATGGTGTCGGGCAATAGCCCCGGCATGGAGACTGTTCTCTATATAAAAGGACAACGGATGCGTAACGAGATGACCGGAAGCATGGGAATGACCACCATTCTTCAGTGTGATCTCAAGCGCACGTTGACTATTAATGAAAAAACAAAAAGTTACCTCGTTACGCCTAACGACGGAACAAACGCGGCAACCGGTGTTGTTGGCTCGGACGAAGAAGGCAGTTCCGTTTCGGCGTCAAATCAAGCGGCGACTCAACCACGCGGAGGAGTTGTCAGTCTCGTAAACACTATTACTGACACCGGTGAACGCAAAGAGATGTTTGGGTTCACAGCGAGGCACATAAAAACCTCGATGGTAAAGACTGCCAGCCCTGACGCTTGCGACAAGGACCAGAAAATCGAGACTGATGGCTGGTACATTGACTTTCAATATGCCTTCGATTGTTCCAACGCACCTCAGAAATACCAGCCCTCGCCGGTTCGACCGCAACCTGGATGCAAAGACGAGATTAGAACCAAGACTATTGGTACTGCCAAACTCGGCTTTCCGTTACTTGTGACGACGACCATTTACCTACCCGATGGTCGCACCACTTCGATGACGCAGGAGGTTCTTGAACTCTCGAGAGAACCTCTGAGCACTGCCCTCTTTGAAGTTCCTGAAGGGTATACATTGGCGGCGGACATGCAGGCGCTTTACGGCATCAGTGCGTCAGTATCATCTCCCACAAACAGCACGGGCATTGCTTCACCCAAGTCATCAACACCGAGCAACACAACAACCGTTGCCACGGCTTCAACTTCTAATGTCGCCACGATTTCGACTCCTAAAAAGTCAGGTGTGATTCGGATCGGGTTGATCTTACCTAACGTACAAATGAATGCTGGAAACGCTGCCCAGGCAGCCGAAGCAGTGCGTAGTGCTTTTGCGAGTTACCTGACCTCTCCGACTCTTGAAGTGGTACCGCTGACTGCGCGCCTTCCCGCGCTCGCGATGGAGGAAGCGCGTCAGAGTCAGTGTGACTATGTCCTTTCCAGCTCAATGACAGTCAAAAAAGGCGGTGGCGGAAGTTCGATGTTCGGTCGCGCTATCGGCAATATCGCGGGTTCCGCAGCCGGTCACATACCGGGCGGTGGTTCAGCCGCAACGGGAGCGGCGCGTTCGACAGCTATAACCGGCGTTTACACGACCGCGGCGATTGCGAGTTCGATTAAAGCTCGAGATGACGTATCTCTTGAATACAAGCTCGACTCAGTTCAGACGCCATCAACCGTAATCACCGATAAAAATAAATCCAAAGCAAATGTGGATGGTGAAGATGTTGTTACCCCGTTAATTACTAAGGCGTCGCAACGAATCATTGCCGCCCTTAGAAAATGAGTGGTCGCACCGACTGAGCACTTGGTTTCCAGTGCGTGTCTTCGCGCAAAAAATGCCGAGCCGGAATCGCGTCACAGAAATGGCGATGATCTGTCCGGCAAATTGTTTGAGGCGTTCCGCTCGAAGTTTCTGCGTTAGTTACTGAAGTGAAATGCGTTGCGGTGTTGGCAATGTCGCCAGAGTTTCAAAGGCCGCAGGAGCTGAAGCTTCGGACGTGCTTTTCAGGAGAAGGAGACGGCAATGCGATCGTCTGATCTAATTAAACGGGCTGCCCTCCTTGGCCTCGTGTTCTCAATAGTCCTCTCCCTGTCACCGCTCAGCGGTCAGACGCGTCGCGCGGCGGGCAGAGGCCGGCCCACACAGCCACCGCAATCCAAACAGCCAGCAAAGGCAGACGCGGTCCCACGGATCCAACTTCTGGAGTCGCCGAAGAGCCGGGCAATGGCTGAGTCTTTCGACAATGGCAGTTTGCCCGAGCCGGCGCGTTTGCCGACTGGGAGCGTGGACGAACAGGCCACCGAGCTGGCGAAGGCCGTGAGCAAGGGCGACTCGAATTCAACCGCTGCGCTGTATGCGGCTATCCTTGGCGCAGGCTACGGCGTGCGTGACAAAGACCGCGCGGTCCTCCAGACGGCAGAGCGCGGGCAGGGGTTAGTTTTCGAATGTTGGGAAGTCGCAGCCGTATCCAAGCTCTACGGCGATGGTTATGGCGCAGGACTGGATCACCTAGCCCAATCTTTCACGCGTAACGTCGCGGAGCTGAAGGGTGTCCCGCTTGCCGGCGAACTTCTAGACGGCGTCCGCAAGGCCGCTCGGAGTAACCATCCGGCGTTGAGATTCTGGGGAGTTTTCATCGTCGAACTCGGCCGACACTCAGACGAGCCCTACGACTTGCTCGCGCAAGTAAATGCGGTCAAGGTGCGCCTCGACGCAATTCAGATTGCCCTCATCCTTTCGCGGCTCACTGGTGACTTGGTCCTGGCAGGAAAGCAACAAGCAGCGCGCTTGAGACTTCCAACTGAAACTACTCTGCACCACGTAAAACGTGGCGCCGACGTCCAATTTCTCAAGGAGCGGATTGAAACGGACAGCGCGTCACGTTCTTCACCGCCGCCACAACAGCCATGTGGTACCAACGACGCGCAGGGATTGGTCCTGGATGCGAATGCTGCCCTTTCGACGAGCCTCCATAGCCGGCTCAGCGGAATGCAGGGGACTAACGTCCTCCGCAATGCCAACATTGTGCTGTCACTGCTCAAGTTCATCCTGAGCTACGCCATGCTCAAAGCGGATTTGTTGGTTCTCCATAATCCCATGGAGCGCACTAAGAACACGCAGCCGGGTGCGTTTAATGCGGCTTCCGTGCGAGTATGGATCGACAACAAGTTCCAAGCGGTCAATTGCCTACGAATATTCCTCAACTCGATGGGCCTGGACTTCAATCTGCCAAACAATGGCCCAGTGTCCGGCGTCAAGGTGGTGTGGGCTGGGGTGCTCGGCTTTGGCGAAGAAGCTCGCGACTGGCGTGACGATTTTTTGGATCATTTCACGGGAGGCGGAGCGAGGCCCGCAGACTCTGTTGTGTATTTCCCATCACCGCGGGACGGCGACGACTCACGCACAGACTACACTGATAAAAACGGCCTCTCCGCTATCTCCATCGCAGGCAGGCCGCAGGTGAGAGATATGTCACGCGAGAAGCTGATCGACGTGTTGAAGGTGGCGGGCGTCCGAGCCTGGCTGCAGCTCAAGCCGACGCAGATCAACGATCTGACGAGCGGACTTTCGACAACCGTTGACGCGCTCGGGGTCGTGAATTCATTTGCGGGTCTCGATATCGCGAGCGGTATTGCCGGGCTCATCACCGAGGCGGCTTATCGGCTGAATTGGTTTCCGACGAAGTCCTACTACTTTCTCGTCAAGGACTGGGAGCCCTGCACGGGTGAGTGGAGTGGGACGATTAGCAGCTCGTTGCACCTGAAACAGACCGAAAAGGAGAGACTCAAGACCGGTTACGAGCGCGACTACGAACATACGTACAACTTCGACGCGAGTATCGCAGTCGGTGTGGAATCAAGGGGCACAATAGACGCGAGTGAAACTTCCTTTGACGACCAAAGGACCGCTCCCAATATAAGAACCACCTCGCGTGCAAAGGGCGGCGCCCGCTATACCGGGAAGCTGGAAGTAGATGTTCGCGACTACGGCGGTGCCTACATTGTCAGATTCGATGTTCCAAAAATGCGCGGGGCCATACAGACCAAGGTCGAAGTCGTCTGCCCGCCGCGCCACAAATGGCAAAAGCCCTGTGAAGGCAGCAGCTACGCCGATGACTGGGAACCTTTTCTGGAACTTTCGGAGTTAAGAGGCACGACGGATCCGAATCGACCGGGCGAGATCAATGCGACCAGAACCTGGAAAAGTGAAGATGGGTTAACCGAGTACAGTTTCAAAATAAATCTGA
>DATJKB010000202.1:0-4541 GCA_035491875.1 Pyrinomonadaceae bacterium
TCTCAGAATTAGAGTCCAAGCCGCTTTTAAACAAAGAAAATCGGTTCCGCTACTGGCAGCATTGAAGCCTGTAAAAGCTAAGTTTTACTAGGTAGTTCTAACGAGCCGCGCTGACAGTGTTCGTTCGAAGATTGCCGGTTGTGCGGTGGCAAAGCAGGTAGCTCTCGCGCGACGTGCGAAGCCTCAAGGAACCTAACCATGAACGACTACGCACTTGTACTCAACGCGGGATCGTCGAGTCTGAAGTTTTGTGTTTTTCAACGTCCAGCGGGAGAAAGTTGGCGGCTTGAAGCTCGAGGTCAAATCGAAGGAATCGGCACTTCGGCGCGTTTGTCTGTTAAAGACGAAAACGGTGAAAGTCTCGCCAGGGAAGACGTAGCCGTTAATGATGGAAACGAGGCCGTCGAGACGCTGGCTGCGTGGCTCCGTTCAAAATATAGTGGAGCAAAGGTTCTAGGTGTCGGACACCGTGTGGTTCACGGCGGCGTGCGTTTCAAAGGTCCGACAATAGTGACTCCACAGGTCCTGTCACAACTTCGCAAGTTAATTCCACTAGCTCCGCTTCATCAACCGTACAACCTTGCCGCTATTGAAGCGGCGTCCGAACGTTTGCCAGGTGTGCCGCAGGTTGCATGCTTCGACACAAGCTTTCATCGAGGACAATCTGGTGTTACCGAACTCATTCCGCTGCCCCGGGAACTGCGCATGAAAGGTTTGCAGCGTTACGGTTTTCATGGGTTGTCGTACGAATACATCGCTTCAGTCTTGCCTGACATCGCGCCGGAGATCGCCTTGAAGCGAGTGATTGTCGCGCACCTTGGGAGCGGCGCAAGTTTGTGTGCATTGAAAGAAGGGAAGAGCATTGACAGCACGCTCGGGTTCACAGCGCTTGATGGTCTATGCATGGGAACAAGGCCCGGCGCTTTGGATCCCGGAGTGGTCCTTCATCTATTTCAAGGTCTGAATTTGTCGGCTAAAGAAGTCGAGACTTTGCTCTACAAGAAATCAGGACTACTCGGAATCTCGGGTATCAGTAATGACATGCGTGATCTGATTGGCCGTCGCGAACCGCAGGCTCACCTGGCAGTCGATTATTTCGTCTATCGCGTTGCTAAAGAGATAGGAGCTCTGACTGCGGTGCTCGGCGGACTCGATGGACTCGTATTCACCGCAGGGATTGGCGAAAACTCACCTGAGATCCGTGAGCGAATCTGCAAGGCGTCTGCATGGCTGGGCGTTGATCTGGATGTTGGCGCCAACAACAATCACAGCTCACTCATTTCCACTTTCAAAAGCAAAGTCTCGGTATGGGTGATTCCAACGAATGAGGAACTAATGATCGCGCGCCATACCGGCTCCTTGCTGGGATTGGCGAAGGCCGCAGCGCGATCGAAATGAGGAAAAACTACTATGGCTTCAACCGCTCAGGAAATTACCAAGGAAAAGAAGTTTGACGGCTGGCAGGGATTCAATGTCGGTCTCTGGCAAAACGAAATCAATGTTCGCGATTTCATTCAGCAGAACTACACGCCTTATGAAGCTGATGCATCATTCCTCGCTACCGCAACAGAGCGAACAACAAAAATATGGGAGCGACTTAACGAGCTGTTTGTCGAGGAGCGAAAAAAAGGCGTTCTCGACGTTTCGCAGATCCCGGGTGGCATAACTGCGCACGGTCCGGGCTATATCGATCAGCCAAATGAATTGATCTTCGGCCTGCAGACTGAGGCGCCACTCAAGAGATCCATCATGCCAAACGGTGGTCTGCGCATGGTTCTCAGCGCACTGAAGACGTATGGCTATGAGCCCGATCCTAATATCGTCGAAGCATTCACAAAATATCGTAAGACTCACAACGATGGTGTCTTCGATGCCTATACCGCAGACATCAGGCGTTGTCGTAGTTCTCACATTCTGACGGGTCTGCCTGATGCATACGGTAGAGGTCGAATCATCGGCGATTATCGTCGCGTTGCCCTTTATGGTGTCGCTCGGCTGATCGCACACAAGCAGCAAGAAAAGAATAATCTCGACTCTGCAATGTCGACCGACGAGATCATTCGTGATCGTGAAGAACTCAGCGAACAGATTCGTTCACTGAAAGAGCTGCAAGAAATGGCTGCCAGTTATGGGTTCGACATTTCAGTTCCGGCTCGGAACGCGCGCGAGGCGGTCCAATGGCTGTACTTCGGTTATCTAGCGGCGGTGAAGGAACAAAACGGAGCGGCAATGTCCCTGGGCCGGACGTCGACATTTTTGGATGTGTATTTCCAACGCGATTTGAAATCGGGGTTGTTAACTGAGGAGCAAGCGCAAGAGATCATAGACGACTTTGTCATCAAGTTGCGCATTGTGCGCTTTTTACGCACGCCTGAATACGACGAACTTTTTGCCGGAGATCCTACCTGGGTCACTGAATCAATTGGTGGCATGGGTGATGATGGCAGACCGTTGGTAACAAAGACGAGTTTTCGCTTTCTGCAAACCCTTTACAACCTTGGTCCGGCACCTGAACCGAATCTCACCATTTGGTATTCACCACGATTACCCGACGGCTTTCGCAGTTTTGCTGCCAAGGTGGCGATTGACACGAGCTCCATTCAATTCGAGAGCGACGAAATCATGCGGAGCGCGTGGGGAGACGACGGAGCGATTGCATGCTGTGTTTCGCCAATGCTCGTCGGCAAACAAATGCAGTTCTTTGGCGCCCGCGCAAACCTCGCAAAGTGTTTCCTTTACGCAATCAACGGGGGCAGAGATGAACTCACAGGAGCCCAGATCGGACCTGAGATTGGGCCCACCCAGGGTGAGTTTCTCGAATTCGACGAAGTGCTTGGCAAGTTTGAAAAGATGATGGACTGGCTCGCGGGCGTCTACGTCAATGCGATGAACGTAATCCACTACATGCATGACAAGTATGCTTACGAACGCGTGGAGATGGCGCTGCATGATTACGCCCCACTGCGCACGATGGCGTTTGGTATGGCGGGAATGTCGGTAGTTGCTGACAGTCTTTCAGCCATTCGCTATGCAAAAGTTAAAGTGATTCGAGATGAAACCGGATTGGTAACGGACTATCAAACCGAAGGGGATTTCCCGAAGTTTGGTAACAACGATAACCGTGTGGATCACCTTGCGAGTTGGCTTGTGAGTACGTTTATGGGCAAGCTTAGGAAGTATCCAACCTATCGAAATGCCTTACATACGCAATCGGTTCTGACAATCACCTCAAACGTCGTGTATGGCAAGAGCACAGGTAACACACCTGATGGCCGACGACATGGCGAGCCGTTTGCCCCGGGCGCTAATCCGATGCATGGCCGCGATAGTCATGGCATTCACGCTTCCGCCGCATCAGTGGCGAAGATTCCGTACCGAGACGCAGCCGACGGCATTTCGTTGACCTCCACGTTAGTTCCAGAATTTCTTGGCCGCGTTGACGAAGATCGCATCGTTAATATGCGCGGCATACTCGACGCGTTCTTCGGAGTCACGGGTTATCACATGAATGTGAACGTGCTTAACCGCGACATGCTGTTGGACGCGATGGAGCATCCGGAGAAGTATCCCCAGCTAACGATTCGCGTGTCGGGTTACGCAGTGAACTTTATAAGGCTGACGCGGGAGCAGCAGATGGATGTCATTAATCGTACCTTCCATGGTGCGTAACAAGGATGGTCAGGTCATGACCGAACAAGCGCAAAGGCAAGCCACTTCAATCGAGGCGCAGAGTCCCTACGAACTCCGCGTGAACCTTTCCAGTGGCACATCAGAGTCTGCTGTCAAGGCCGCCCTTACAACCGGAGACATGGGTTTTTTGCATTCGTTCACAACTGGCTCAACCGTTGATGGACCGGGAGTACGGCTCGTTGCGTGGACAGCAGGTTGTCAGTGGCGGTGCTTGTACTGCCATAACCCGGATACATGGAAGATGATGAATGGAATGCCGGTCACCCTCGATCGTGCAATAGAGGAAGTCGGGAAATATCGTCACGGTCTAAAAGTGATGGCGGGTGGAATAACGCTGAGCGGTGGTGAACCGCTGATGCAGGATCGGTTTGTAATCAGGCTTCTTGGCGCTGCCAAGGCCATGGACGTCCACACCGCGCTTGAAACTAATGGTTACCTGGGTGAGCGACTATCGGATGACGAGCTGGAGAAGATCGACTTAATACTTCTTGGTCTGAAGACCTGGACTCCAGAGCGCCACCTCCATCTGACCGGTAAAGACATTACTCCAACGCTTGAGTTCGCGCTTCGTCTCTCTCGTTTGCAGCGAAAGATCTGGGTGCGATTTGTCCTGGTTCCTGGTTTAACTGATGACCCCGAGAATATCGATGAGATTGCGAGATTCGCTGCCGATCTCGGTGTCGTTGAACGAGTAGAGGTTCTGCCTTTCCATCAACTCGGCCGATACAAATGGCAAGAACTCGGACTTAATTACACGCTAAACGATATACAAGCTCCCACGCCTGCAATGCTTGAACGTGCTTGTGAGCAGTTTAGGAAGGTTGGCTTGAAGGCTCACTGAGGGCCGCAAC
>DATJKB010000203.1:0-9730 GCA_035491875.1 Pyrinomonadaceae bacterium
GTGCCCTACTCTCAACGTTGGATGTTTGGGCATTGAGCGGGGGCAAGCCACCCTTCCCAACCTGCATTTGTCTAGGTTGAGTTATTCCACTCAGCTCGTGCGATACTGCTTTGTACGTTGTCCTGTGAAAATTAGAGTCGAGTGTTATGAATTTTGGTTTATCACTTTGATTTTCGATCGTGGTAGACCGGTTCAAAAGCACGTGTGGTGTGTTCAGTTACGCTTGGAATCGGTTCGGGTAATACACGCGGACGTGCGGCATCGAGTTCATTCGTCTCTTGCTGTTTCGCCAGCGTCTTATTGTTCGTTTCGCTCGTTGCTCGGTTACGCAGCAACAAACGGATGAACACAGCTTCCAGTATGAGCATCAGCAGGAAGGGGATTGTGCCGAAACCAAGAACCGCCTCTACGGGTAAGCCGAGAATTACTCTCATCACTCCCATCAACATCGTGATGACTGCCGTGCCGAAGATGAACGTCGCCATAATCGAAAAGACTAAAAAATCAGGCTTTAGTCCTGGCGCCTTTTCGACACTTTCATTCGCACTCAACTTTGCACCGCACTTATTGCAGTAGCTTAAGCCCCGTGCGACGGCGCCGCCACAAGATGAACAGTACATCTTTCTTATCTCCGCGAGTCTAACGACCCTTGATGTCGTAGACCCAAAGGGTTCCCAGATCCCGAATGTAGAGTCGGCCGTTAGCAATCACCGGATGTGCATACGCTTGCTCGGGGTAAGTCCCTACTTGTTTGTGTCTCGGCTGATCGGGTGGTGTAAACCGTGCCTTCTCGCGATAGGCTTCCGGCGTCGCCTCAATTAATGCGATGTCTCCATTGAGGCCGTGAAGATATAACAACCCGTCGGCATAAACCATAGAAACTCTGCCGATGCTTTCGGCTTTCCATTTTACTTTGCCAGTCGTGAATTCCGCCGCAATCAGTTGGCTACCGGCAATGTCAGTACCGTAGAGATAATCGCCCACGAGCACTGCGCCGCCGAGACCATTTGGAAGTCCACGCTCAAAGTAGACTTGCTCAGCAGTAACGCCTGGGCCATCGGCCTTCAATTGAACGAGTCCGCCACCAACACCGAGCGCTCCGCCGTAGACGTATGCGTCACGCGCCACCGGAGTGAAATACTGCGCCGGACCTTTTGCCGCTTCCTTATAGCGCCACAGAAATTGGCCCGTTTTCGCATCAACTCCGACGAGCCCTTTCTCCAGAAACTGTACATATTGTTTGCGACCACCGCCGTTAACAACGATGGCTGACGAATAACCGGCAGCATCACCGCCTGGGACTGCCGACTTCCAGACTGTCGCGCCCGTTTTCTTGTTGAGTGCTACGATCGTCGCTTGCGTACCACCCGGCGTTACGACAACAACATCGCCGTCGACCAACGGAGATTCTGCATAAGCCCATTCGCCAGGTGTGCCACCAAAGTCCTTACGCAGGTTCTTTTCCCAGCGAATGTTTCCGGTATCAGATTCGAGACAGACCAAATCGCCGTCCGAGCCAAGCGCGTAGATCCGATTGCCGTCGACCGTTGGAGTGGAACGAGCCTTTGGGTACGAAGGGTTTTGATTCGGATTTCCCACGTTGCCCACCCGCGTTGTCCAGATAGTCCTCCCGTCATTTGTAGCAAGTGCGAGTACAAACTCATTGTCCATGCCGCGGTTGCCCATCAAGTAGATCCGCGAGCCGACAACTGAGGGGGTTGAGTAGCCGTCACCGATGTTACTCAGTTGCCACAGCAGTTTGGGCCCGCCTGCTGGCCATTGTTTGAGCAGTCCAACCTCGCGCGATACGCCGTTGCGCTCCGGACCACGCCACTGAGGCCAATCAGCATTTGCAGCGCCCGCATTAATCCAAGGCAAAACTGAACAAGCTAAAACACACAGACCAAGAGATCCAACAGTGTTAAGCAATCTCGACTTCACTTTCATCTCCTTGTTGCGGTGGTTGCGAGTGCCGGGGTGTTGCCGCTGTTCGGTGTTACGAACGGCTGGATGAAACTGTTCCGTGTGTTCGCCGTGCTCCGAAGAACTAAGGAGACATTCAGTTTGGCTGAACAATGCAGCGTACGAAATCATCAGAACTCAAGCCTCACTGGAACAACTCAAGCTGAGAATTGCAGGTAAGGAAGGTTCCTTACCTGCATTTATGTCAGCGTGGAGTCAGGCAACTGTCGCTTGAGTGCTGATGATTGGCACGTCGCACTATTCAGCGGAAGTTGGATGTTATGCGGCTGGCGGCGATGAACCCACGCTTCCCGAATGTTGTCCAATCGAAGGTTATACGTTGCTGGAGGCGAATCTATCAATGAGCTCCGGCTGCGTTTTCAATCCTGGGCCTACTGATGCCGAGTTTTTTCATTCGAGATCGCAGCGTGCTGGGGTGGACACGAAGTAGCTCCGCAGCCCCGGTCGGACCTTCTATCCGCCAATGAACTTTCTTGAGGGTGCGAAGAATCAGGTTGTATTCACTTTGTGCGAGCGTTTCAGAATCCGGCTCTCCCTCTAGAGCTTCGGAGGCATCGGAGTCACCTCGCTGGTATTCGGTCTCAAACATCGAACCCTCCAAACGATCGATCAGCATCAGCTTCGGACCTTGAGTGATGATCGCAGCTCGCTCAATGACATTCCTCAGCTCCCTGATGTTGCCGGGCCACGAATAATTAGTCAGTGACGTCATTACATCTTTTGGTACTGCTTCAATTGATTTGCCGAGCTTTGCAGTCATGTGCTTCACAAGATGATTTACCAACATCGGAATATCTTCGCGGCGCTCTCGAAGGGGCGGCACAGTGATTGGAAATACATTCAGCCGGTAATAAAGATCCGAACGAAAGGAGCCTTCGTGTACCGCTTCGGCGAGATTACGATTGGTTGCGGCAATAACACGGACATCGACGTTGATAGTTCGACTACTGCCCACTTGTTCAAACTCGCCTTCTTCAAGCACTCGCAATAACTTCGACTGCAAGTCGAGCGGCAACTCACCAACTTCGTCGAGGAAAATAGTGCCGCCGTCAGCAATCTCAAAACGTCCCGGTCGTCGCGCCCCGGCACCGGTGAACGCACCTTTCTCATGACCAAACAACTCACTCTCGATCAATGGAGCGGGAAGTGCGGCGCAATTGATTTTCACCAACGGTCGTTTATGACGCGGACTACGTTTATGGATAGCATGGGCCAACAATTCCTTGCCCGTTCCTGTTTCACCGAGGATCAAGACCGTCGTATGTGTTGGCGCTACTTGTTCCGCTTGAGTTAACACTTTGTTAAGAACGTTGCTGCGTCCAATAATTTCGTCGAAGTTGCTGGCGACCCGGATCTCTTCCTGAAGGTAAACGTTCTCGGCATGAAGCTGGTCCTTTAATTGACGAACTTCTGCCAGCGCGGTTTTGAGTGACTCTTCAGTAAGCTTGCGCTCTGTGATGTCGATATTTGCGCCGAGCATGCGCTCGGGTCGACCATCCGGAGACCGAATGACACCACCCTTTGAAGATAGCCACAGGACCCGTCCATCGAGACGAACAATACGAAATTCATCGTAGTATTCGTCGCTACCGCCGGCAATTACATCATTTACTTTACGCAGAGCTCGTTCGCGGTCTTCGGGATGTATGAAATCGATGAATCGATCCAGCGTTACCGGTTCGTCGTTCGGTTCAAGCCCCAGCAACTTCCAAATCATTTCTGACCAAACTGAGGAATTGGTACGCAGATCCCATTCCCACGTCCCGACGCGTGCAGCTTGCTGTGCGAGACGCAATCGACTTTCGCTCTCACGCAACGCTGCTTCGCGGCGCATCAACTCAGCCCGAGAATGTGCCTGTTCAATTTCCCATGGTAACTGGTAGAGGTAACCCGGACTGTTAAGGATGTAACTTGATGCTCCGAGTGTTAGCCCTTGCCGACACAACTCTTCTTCACCTTGTTGGCAAATCAAAATCACCGGCAGGTTTTTCTTATGCACAAAACGCAACTCTCTCATCACGTCAAACACGTGGAGCTCGGGTACGTGTGAATCCAAAACAACTACGTCGTAGGGTGAAGTCGCTTGAGTTACAGCCTGAAGCACTGTTGGACCGTTGGATACGGAGTCCATCTGAATATGATCGGCATGTACCGCAAGATGGCGGCGAGTGTTCTCAACCTGAGAGGCATCATCCGCAGCGAGCAGAATTCGTAAGGGGTTGGCCTGGCGTGCGGCGCTGGCGCGGTAGTGGTTAAGGGCCCTCTCGAGAACGATTGGCAATCGATCGATGTAGTTTTTTCTCTTGACTACATAATCGTCAGCACGGACTTTCAGTGCGGCGACTGCCGTGTCTTCATCGCCGGTGCCCGTGACCATCACAACAGCAAGCGGCAGTCTGTTTTCGCGAATATGGTTAAGCAGATCGAGGCCGGTTCCATCTGGGAGGTACATGTCAACGAGCACTAGCTCGAGCGGTTCTGAGTCTAAACGTTCAAGACGCTCGTGTGCTTGTTTGATTGTTGAGACGGTTTCGATCTGAAAGTGTGGCGCGCTCTTCTCTAAGCCGCGCACTGTGAGGTCCGCATCCCGCGCATCGTCTTCGACGTAAAGAACTCTCATAGCGTGACGAGTTGGGTTGACACGTGGCGCATCGGAGCAACGTGGCGCACTCACTTCAGGGTTTTTCGAAGAAGTGAGTTGAGCGAGAACGCCAAAGAACCCATATTTGGTGTGTCCTTACCGTTCAGTTCTGTTGGGCTAGGGGACCCGGAACTTGTCAGCACCGCTGATCGATCGCTCACGCAATCTCTGCAGCGCAACCTGGGCTAGGAGTCAGACGTGACCGAGTCTTTAAGAACTGTGCGCTCGATCTACTACTCATGGGCGTGGAAGTGTGGGACCGAATTTCCTTATTTTCCTCGAATTGAGAATAGCCTGACGAGGTGTCCCAGCGTTTGGCGAAACTTTACGCCCTGCCTTGATCAATATTCAAGACCGGAGTCCGCGCCCACGGTCCGATACAGAAAATGCCCATTTACAGCCACGCTAACGATCGCAGCGAGACGTGCTGTTCTCGTGCGACCGTTAGCGCTTTTATTCACCGCTCTCGTCTTTCGGTGAATAACGTGGGGACCAGTATTCCCAACTCTGCGTGCCTTGTTCATCAAACGGATCGCAACCCTTTGATTCCGCGGCTCGCAGTTCCATACCACGATTGGTCCGAAGCTGTTGGCAAACCAAACCTGGCGACGATGACTGTGATGTTGTCCAAACCTCCGGCTGCAAGGGCCAGATCTACCAAATCAATGCATGCTCGCTTTACCGAGTTGGCCTCACGCAGCACTGATGTAATCAAGCTGTCGGCCACCATCTCAGTCAGACCGTCAGTGCAGAGCAGCACTTGATCACCGGCAGCTAACTGCAGGCGGTGCATTTCAGGCTCAACGGATTTCCCCATTGCGCCCAGGGCCGCAGTGAGAACATGACGCATCGAGCGTGATGCAGGTTCTTCCGGCTTTGTTATTCCGGCATCAATTAGCGCCTGGGCCAACGTATGATCGCTTGTAATTTGATTGAGCTTACTTTCACGCAGCAGGTAGGCGCGCGAATCGCCGATGTGCCCAATGACCAGATTACTTCCAAGTGCACCTGCAACAGTCAGTGTGGTACCCATACCAAGGAGCGATCGGTCATTCTGTGCTCGTCCCTTTAGAGCTTCATCGACGCTCATGAAGCGTTCAGTCATTCGCTTCAAAACTGTCTCCCCGTGCTTCTCCTGGTCTAGCGATAGGAACCAATCAGGTGTATCGACTACGAGCTCGACCAGTCTTGTCAGCGCCATGCTGCTGGCAACTTCACCGCCGGCGGCGCCACCCATGCCGTCAGCCACAATCATGCCGTAGCCGCCTAGTTCATAACTTCGCTCAAGGACGGCATCATCCAGATTCGTGTCAATGGTTTTGAGAGCGCGGGCGAATTCGACGACCAGGTAGTGATCTTCGTTGTTCTTCCTGACAAGTCCGCGGTGAGTAGCGGCTGCGACGTCGACGGTCAGTGGAGTCCAGGTCTGGCCCAATCTTTCCGGGAAGTTGACTTGTTTTGGGGAGTTCACGGTAGAGCGCCTCTAAGCTTGAGTCCGAAGTCCAAGGAGAAAATCATTCCGGTCGCGCCTTAGCCCCAAAACCTCCTGCCGGTTTTTCACAAAAAGCGCGACCGGAACAAGAATGTTCTCCTAGCCTTGCGGGGAGAACACCCCATCCAACTCAGCTCACGCGCCGGGAATGTTCGCAGCGTAGCGACGACATGCGCGGGCCGTTGGTAACGCACGAAGGCCGTCCTTAAATCCCCAGCGCTGTACGGTATCAATTGCGGTAACCGTTATGCGATATGCAAGCTAACGAACAGGCTTATTGTGGAAGGAGTTGTAAGAGGTAACTACTGGCAAAATTTACAGGTGCGTACAGAAGGAAGTGGGGAAAAATGGGAATATCAGGGGAAGAAGAAGGAAATCATTGGTCAATCGTCATTTGAAATTTCTCATTTGTCATTTGGATTCCACCGACTTCATGTCGGTGGAGGATCAACTTCAACCTGGCATCGCGCCGCCCTCCGCTTAGCGCGCGAAGCGCGCTCGGAGGTAGGGGGCAACTTTCCAGGCTGAGATTGAAAAACCACGGACATGAAGTCCGTGGTCTCCAAATGAGAATTGATAACTGTCAAATGACGATTGACCAATGATTTCTTTTTCTTCTGCCTCCGTGTTCCCTGTGGCCCCGCGGTAACCTGGCCCGTTAAATCCGCAGAGACACAGGGGACGCAGAGGTGCGCAGGAGCGTGAACGGCTTTCGTCATTCGCGCTCACCACTAAAGAACCTCAGCTTAATGTTCGGTTCACTCAACTCCTCACAGCCGACTAATCGGCATTGATTCTTCTAATGTCCGCGATTCTATCGGCGTCAGCCGTGGCGGTTAACTGTCACTTTTGACAGGCCCAAATCATTCGTCCAATGATTTCTTTCTTCTTCGCCTACGACGTGACGGTGCTTGCCAATACCGGGTCTTCGTCGATCGCACTTTCCCTCATCAGAAATCGATGCGCGGCACCAGCTAGTATTGCTCCGGCAATTGGTGCGAGCCAGAACAACCATAGTTGCCTGACAGCCCAACCACCAACGAACAGCGCCGGACCAGTGCTCCGTGCGGGGTTAACGGAAGTGTTTGTTACCGGAATACTGACGAGGTGTATTAGCGTCAGCGCCAGGCCGATAGCGATCGCTGCGAATCCTTTTGGCGCGCGTTCGTCGGTCGCTCCAAGTATCACTACTAAGAAGAAGAACGTCATCACCACTTCGGTCACGAGCGCTGCGACCAATGTGTACCCACCAGGTGAGTTAGTACCGTAACCGTTCGAAGCAAAACCGTCAGCAACATCGAATCCAGTCTTGCCACTAGCGATCAGAAAAAGAATGCCAGCCCCTGCGATGCCCCCGGCGAGTTGCGCGACGATGTAAGGAACAATTTCCTTTGCTGGAATCCTTCCGGCGGTGAAGAGTCCGATCGTAACTGCGGGATTGAAGTGGCCACCTGAAACATGTCCCACTGCATAGGCCATCGTAAGAACAGACAATCCGAACGCGAACGAAACACCTAGCAATCCAATTCCAACTTGGGGGAAAGCAGCCGCCAGCACTGCGCTGCCACAGCCTCCCAGGACCAGCCATAGTGTTCCCAGGAACTCGGCTGAAACTTTTTGAGTTAAAGCAAACTCTCTCATAGTTCACTTCCTTTCCGTCGGGCGACGACGATGTCTGCGAGTGAGATAGGTTGTTTTTGATCGCTTTTCAAGTGAGATGCTCGCCGAAAATGGCGATGGGCCGGGCTTCCCCTAGAATCGGCCCCGACCCATCAGGAGCGCCTTTAGTGCAATCTTTCGCCATAAGATTGCTCAGCGCCTCCCCGAAACAAATATTAGACATGCCTTTCGAAATCGGTACTGTCAAAACTGCCAGTTGAGGACGTCGACGACCCCTGTCTGATAGTAAATCGACAAGCGCGTGGAGGGCCGCTAAGGCCGCGGGGAACTTTGAAGTTGGGCTCTCAATCTTTGAATCATCAGGTCGGTCAGACTCAGCGACGATTGGAGTCGTGTGCGAGTTTGTTGCAGCAAGTCGAGTTGTGTCTGGATGCGCGTCTTTTCCGTACTGAGTCGTTGACGGGTGGTCTCTCTAACTTGTTCGGGACGCAGCGAGCCCGCAACGGGCAGATTATCGAGGGCCTCAGGGCGCAACTGATCAGTGACTTCTCCCATTCGTGATTGCAGCGGTGCTTCCTTCTCGCCTACTGCAATCAGCTGGCGTTGCAGCTCCTCCGCTCGCTGTTCTTCTTTCGTCAAACGCTCACGAAGGGAACACACCTGGGTAAGCTTTTCGAGTTCCGTAACCTTGCGCCGCAGCTGCGCTATCTCCGCAGCTTGTCGCTTAATAGTCCTTTGGAGTTGTTCCGTGTCGGGTGTGGTGCGGCTACTCGCAGTTGCGTCTGGTTTGGTCTGGGGTTCTTGCTCAACTCCGAAACTTGATAGCTGTGGAGGGCCGATGGACGTGGCTGTGGCGTGGGGTTGGCACATACCGAGCACACACAGGACCGAGAAAAGTGTGATACCCAACGTCGGATGTGAGCTTACTTTCTCTCGACCCTTCCACATTGCTTCCGCTTCCTCCTATGGATTCTGCGGCGTCGGAATCATGTCATGCGTAACAGCTTGAAGCTACTGTAAAAACTGACAGTTAATTCGCAGCCGGCAGATAGTTACACTCCGCTCGGGGTGAATTGGATGAAAAAATTTTTCTCCGCTGTCGTGATCTTTGTTTGCACTGTAATGGCCTATGCGCAAAAAGTCGAGGTCGGTGCTGATCGAGCGGTGAACATAGCCAAGTACAAGACCTATTCATGGGCGAGTGGGTCTTCAACGTCCAATCCGCTGATTCATCAGATGATAGTTGACGCAGTTGATCGAGCGATGGTTCTGAAGGGAATGACTAAGGTTGCACTCAATGCCGAAATCACCTTGGTAGCCTTTGCAGCGACGGAATCGGATTTACACATCAGCCATCCCAGCTGGAACCCTGGTTTAAATTCCATCGCTACAGGAATAGGCGGGTCGTCACAGCAGTGGCCAGTTACTAAAGGAACAATAGTCGTGGACATGCTTGACGCGAAAACAAAGAACAGCATTTGGCGTGGCAGTGCAACCGACACTCTCGAGCATGGACCAACGGGCAATATGCAGAAAGATGCGAAGAGCGTTGAAAAGAAAATAAAGAAAGCAGTGGAGAAGATGTTCAAAAAGTTTCCCGTTGCAAACTAATCGAGCCAGTAATTCTTCGGAGAATTGTCCAAATTTGCCCCGGTCATTCGTCGCAAACCCTGTCAAAAATGACAGTTACCCCGAAGAGGTCTTGATCCTAGGATTCCGTTATTGGTTTTTTACTTGCAGGAGGAAAGCTAGACACAAGTGCGAAGCCTCGCGATCAAGCAGCCCGTGGGGAATAGACAAGGGGTCCAATCATCTGGGCACGAAACGACGAATTTGGAAAGTCGCGGGGAAGTTATCGCGGTGGAAGATTCTCCAGGGGCCGTGGTGGCGGCTTCAGGAGGAGGGGGGCGCCACCGCTAAAGGAATCTGGGGCGATTCCGCTGGCTGAGGTGTCCCGGCAGACGCGGCCGCAATCACAGTAGGAAAGGGTTGGT
>DATJKB010000204.1:0-6350 GCA_035491875.1 Pyrinomonadaceae bacterium
AAACTAAACCGGAACAAATGGTTATGCAAAGTACACCCCACCCGAGATTTGTTGCGCGACTTCGGTCAGGTTGAGTGTGAGTAGCGTCAACGACAAGCTGAAGCGTATCGGACATTCGTTGCGCGATTTCCGGGAGGTTGAATATTGGTTGCGTCAACGACAAGCTGAAGCATATGGACATTCGGTCGCCTTTCAGCCAGCGCGTCTTGACCCTGCTATCTGTGCGATTTACTCTCTCGCCCGTAAATAGTGCCTTTGCGTCTTATCTCCCGGGCATCTCAACCATGAAAATCCACCGACTCCCAGTGCTTCGTCTTTTGGGTGGCCTGTTATGATCGGCTCAACACTCGGCAACTACAAAATACTCGAGAAGCTTGGCGAGGGCGGACAGGGAACGGTGTACCGCGCGATCGATTCAAAGCTTGGCCGGCCTGTCGTCATCAAAGTTTTGCCAGCCGAACTAACTGCAAAAGAGGCAAACCTGAAACGGTTCGAGCGTGAAGCACGCCTCGCCTCTGCGCTGGACCATCCAAACATCTGTACGATCTTCGACCTGAATGAAATCAATGGCATTCATTTCATCGCAATGCAGTACATCGAAGGGCGGAACGTTCGACAACTCGTGAATGGCCGACCGCTGTCACTCGAAAGTGCCTTGTCGATTGCAGTTCAAGTGGTTGACGCACTTGCCGCGGCGCACTCGCGCGGCATCATTCATCGAGACATCAAGGCCGGCAACGTCATGGTTACACCGAACGGACAAGTGAAAGTCCTCGATTTCGGCCTGGCAAAACTTCTCGACGAAGACGCAGCACGCACGTCGGGAATTCATCACACTGAGTTAACCGAAGTTGGCATACCTTACGGCACCGCTACTTACGCTGCGCCCGAACAGGCGCGCGGCGATCGTGTCGATGCTCGCGCAGATATCTTTTCGACCGGTGTGTTGTTATACGAAATGCTGACCGGCACGTGGCCGTTCCGAGGACAAACAGCGGTCGACGTGCGCCATGCCGTTTTGCATTCAGAGCCTGCACCGCTTTCCCAGGCACGTCCCGGACGCGTGCCTGAGCGATTGCAGGGAATCCTCGACAAGGCGCTAGCGAAGGATGTCCGGAACCGCTATCAACGAATCGCTCAACTTGGCGAAGATCTGCGATTAGTGATTCGAGAGCTTGGATCCGAATCTTTGCCTGGTTTCGACGAGAGCGCTGCGTTAGTGGCACCCAGGCATCTTGGACCACGCAATCCGATGGCGCGCGCACTCCGGTGGCTGACCGGATCAAGAATTCAGGATGGTTCACCGTCCGGTGGCTCACGATTATCCCAGGCTACAACCGTAGATCAAGATGAAACGCCAGCCAGTAGTATTGCGGACAATGAACGCAAGAGCGTTGCTATTTTGCCGTTCAAGAATGTCGGCAACGATCGCGAAACCGACTTCTACCAGTTTTCGCTTGCTGACGCCGTGATTACCGAACTCGCTCGCGTGAAGTCGTTGGTAGTCAGGCCGTCGTCAATCATCGTGAAATACCTGGAGCGCCAGGTTGATCCAGCGGTTGCCGGAAGCGAGTTGCACGTCGATGCGATCTTGACGGCAACGTTCCTGCGCGCAGGCGATCGACTGCGTGTGACTGCTCAATTGCTCGATGTGCAAACTAGCGAGATTCTCTGGAGTGAACGTATCGATGCGGAAGCGAGTGACATCATCGGCGTGCAGGACACGATCGTCAAACGGATCGTTGAGGGTCTGCGGCTGGAGTTAACGCCGGACGAACAGCACGCACTCGCAAAAGGATCAACTGCGGACGCTGCCGCGTCAGAAGAGTACCTGCGTGGACGCGACCGGTTGGGCCAATTCATTTATCACACGATCGCGCGTGAAGACGTCGACTCGGCCATCGAACATTTCCGGCGCGCAATCGAATTAGATCCGAAGTTCGCCCTTGCTTACTCCGCACTGGGCAGCTGTTACGTCAACCGGGTTTTGAAAGGACTTGGCCAGGCGGGGGACCACCACAAAGCTCGCGACGCATTCAGCAAGGCTTTGCGACTGGATCCGCAACTTCTCGAAGCGCGGATGCACATGGTCTTCATCTATCTAACCGGCGGCAACAAAGCAAAGGCGCGTGAAGAAGTCGAGGCGTTGCGTGAACAGTATCCGAACGATGTTGGCGTGCATTTTGTCCGCGGCGTCTTGTCCCGACTGAGCGGGCAGTATGAGCGCGCGTTACGAAGTTTTGATCGAATGGCGCGTTTGAATCCGGTCGAGGTCGTGGTGGTGAGCTACAACCGCGCGCGCATTTTTATGTACCAGGGTCGTTATGAAGATGCGCTTACGGAACTGGATCGAGGCGCGGCCATGGAAGCGGAGCATCCTCTCAACTTAGTCTTTCGGGCTCGCGTTCTCTATTATCGCGGCGAAATTGATTCGGCCACGCGCATCCTCCAGCAACTGCTGCAAAAACATCCGCAAATGGACGGAATACGGCCAATTTTGGCAATTTGTTTGAGTGCGCAGGGTGAACACACAAAGGCCAACGAACAGTTGACGAACAAAGTAAGACTCGCCGCTGAAGCCGATTACGATATATCTTACTGGTTGGCTTCGGCGTATCTCCTGCAAGGCCGGCAAGTTGAAGCACTGCGGTGGCTCGAAACGGCAATCAGCCTGGGCAATGAAAACTATCCTTGGTTTGAGTCTGATCCAAATTGGGCCGACATGCAGGAAGACCCAAGGTTCAAGGAATTGATAGCCAACATTAGGCGTGACATCGATCAAGAGGAAGAGGCTGAATGAAGACGTTCATCGTGGGTGACATTCACGGTCGTTGCGCGCAACTGCTGAACCTGCTCGATCTAATTCCTCGCGATCCAACTACAGACACGCTTATCTTCCTCGGCGATCTAATCGACCGCGGAGCGGACGCGCCTGGCTGCGTCAACCACATCATGAACATGTGCCGCGAGAATCCCGAGCGCGTGATCTGTTTACGTGGTAATCACGAACAGATGATGCTCGACTTTCTTGAAGGCGTCAGCAACATCTGGCTGACTCCGGTTGTTGGTGGGGAACGAACGTTCGAACAATACACTAATCAAACAGTGCGGATCGATAGCGAGCAGGATCTGCACGACATGCGACAAGCGATTGAACAAGCGGTGCCGCCCGAACACATCGAATTCTTGCAAGAAACTCCGCTCTATCATGAAGACGAATACGCTATCTACGTGCACGCGGGGCTTGATGATGGTAAGCATCCACGCGACAGCTCACCGATGTCGCTGCTTTGGATGCGCGACATGGACTTCTACAAAAACTATCATGGCAAGCCGTGTGTGTTTGGCCATACACCCACGCCTCTATTGCCTTTGCGTGGGCGTTTGGGTCGTCACGGCATTTACATTTCCAACAGCGCTATCGGTCTCGACACAGGCTACAACCATCAATCACCCTTGAGCTGCCTGTCACTACCCGACTTCAGCCTCTACCAAACATTCGCCGACGGCCGCGAAGAGAACTACCAGATCACTTCCTTCATTCCTGAAACGTTGAAGGCGATGCAGCGACAAGCGGGGATTGTCTAGTAACCAGCCGCAGATTTTCACAGATATTCACAGATCAGACGTACAAGAAGCAGGTAGCTGATTTCTCTTCTTACCAAAAGTATCTGGTTTTGATCTGCGTGTATCTGTGAAAATCTGCGGCTGGCGATTTCTTCTATCTCGAGCGGTTGAGTGTGAAGGCAGCGATTTGGCGAAGAGAGTCTGTAGGTTGATCGATCGTGTCTAACGCTGCGATCGCGTCGCGGTGAGCTTTTGCCGCAGCGGCTCTTGCTTCTTCCAATCCATACAACGCCGGATACGTTGCCTTCGCGGAGCGCGCATCCTTGCCCGGCGTTTTGCCGAGTTCTTTTTCAGTTGCTGTCACATCCAACAGGTCGTCTGTGATTTGGAACAGCAAACCGAGGTTCGTCGCGTAACTTGTCACTGCTTCCAACTCTTTTTCGTTCGCACCGGCGATGATGGCGCCGCACCGGACCGCACAGATAATCAATGCGGCAGTCTTTAACCGGTGAATTTCTTCCAGCTCTTCGCCAGTAACGTTACGCTTTTCGCCCTCGATGTCTAACGCCTGGCCCGCGACCATTCCCTGAGGTGTCCCTGCAGCGCGCGACAGTTCGCCTACTAATCTGACTCGCGTCTGGGGCTCTAACTGCTGATCATCTGCGATTGTGTGAAATGCCAATGTCTGCAAGGCATCGCCCGCGAGAATCGCGTTAGCCTCACCATACTTAACATGACAGGTCGGACGACCACGGCGCAGATCGTCATCATCCATTGATGGGAGATCGTCGTGAATCAACGAGTAGGTATGAACCATCTCGAGCGCGCAGGCAGTGTTGAGCAAAGCATCAGCGGGCGCTCCGAAGGTTCGACCCGACGCTAACAGCAAAGCCGGACGAAAACGTTTGCCGCCTGCGAACACGCTCCAACGGATCGCCTGATGGACTGTTTGCGGCGAAGCTTCAGCGGCGGGCAGCAGGGTATCAAGAGATGCTTCAACTAAACGCCTGCTCTCATCAAGCAACTTACCGATTTCGCCAGCGTCTTGAAGGATCTCAAAAGGGGGGTTCATCATCGTTCTCACCAGGTGCCTGGTCGAATGGAGCGGTAACGGGACGTCCCTGATTGTCGCGCAGCAAAACTTCGATTCTGCGCTCCGCCTGGCTCAATCGCTCCTGGCACTCGCGTGAGAGTCGAATGCCTTGCTCAAACAGTTCGAGACTCTTCTCGAGCGGCAAGTCGCCACCTTCGAGTTGTTTGACGATGCGTTCCAGCGCTTCGAGCGAAGCCTCGAAGGTTTTAGTTTGTTCTTCTGTTTTTCTTGCGTCAGACATAAATTTAGAACGGTGTGTTGAACACTTTCATTCTCCCCAGGCTTTAGCCTGGGGCTTGGATCGAGAAAACTGACCTGAACCGTTTCAACGGTTTACGATCTTAAGCCCCACCGCACGCTTGAAACCGTTGAAACGGTTTCCAAATTAAATAGCGCTCTCTCTTACCCCAGGCTAAAGCCTGGGGAGAATGAGACGTCGCGCGTCAGATACACTCCCTCACCTATTTCGGCGTCGCGGCTTCGGCGACTTTAGCAAGGGGATCTTCAAATCCAGTGCGCCTATCGGTGGTAGATCCTTCATCATGCTGTCGACAACGCGTTGGACCAACACATCGTCCTTGAAGTCTACGACCTTATAACGATCACCGTTGCGGCGCAGAGTAACTTCAACAGGCCGATTAGCAATTGGAGTCGTCACCCGAGCATTATCGCCATCCATGGTTATCGTCACCAGCGATGAGATCGCCAGTGCCACCACCACAAACGGTTTCGATTTTGCGCCCGAGGAAAATTCTTTGACTTCCTTCGCAACCTCTGTATGGACTCGGTCTTTAAACTGCGGCCACAGTGCCGGCAGAAGATCATCAATCTTCTTTTGCAGTGAGTCGCTCAACGCGAGGCCGTAGCGACTGCTGGCCTTCTCGCGAACACTCGCGACAAGGTTCCTGGCAATCTGTTCATCATCGAGCTGGTTTCGGAACGCAACCATGTCGTCGCGCTGCGCGGCATCGACTATCAGCGCCAATGAATACGCAGGCGTTTTTTGATAATGACGCCACCAGAAGAACAGCGCGATACCTACGATAACGACTATTGCAACGCAGAAGGCGGCTAGAATGCCGAGCACTTTGGGCCAACGACGACCATCCCGAGCCCTCGACCTAGATCGCAGCGGCGTGGTGCGCGGAGCTGCTGCCTGATCGAGATCGATCACGATGCGATTTTTGATTTGGTTCGCCATACTTCGTGGGATTGGAGTCAGTACCGCCTCGCGCCTATTCAGTACCATTCGCGGTAGCGGATGGCCTTGAGTCAAGCACCATTCTTACGTGTCGGCTCGGTCATCGAATACAGCGAGTAGCGCATCTTGAGTCCAGGCCATCCGCTACCGCGAATGGTACTGAATAGGCTTCGCACCCACCCGCTACCGCAAGGTGGTACTGACTTCATTTGCCCGACATTTTCTCCGACACTCGCGCCTTCAATCTCCCTTTCGCCAAACGCACAGCCACTTCGTCGCCAACTTGTACTGCGGCGCTATCGCGCAAGACTTTTCCTGACGAGTCTTCCGCGATTGCGTAACCGCGCTGCAAGACTGACAGTGGCGAAAGAGCATCCAGCGAAGCAGCCGCAAGCCCCAAACGCTCTCGAGCCTGCTGCAGGTGCGCAGCGAGCGCATCGGTTACCGCCGTGGAGGCTAAATCAAAACGCGATCGAGATGCAGCCACAC
>DATJKB010000205.1:0-7162 GCA_035491875.1 Pyrinomonadaceae bacterium
ATCCGGCTACGAAATAGGAATGCGGCGCGCGAAGCGCGAAGATACTTCTACATCGCACGTTGTTAGGATGAAATTGAAGCACCACGGACATAAAGTCCGTGGTATCTATTATCAAATCTCAAATGACAAATGATTCAGCTATCACCTAAGAGCTACGTCCAAAAGCATACCGACCATTTACTTCAAATACTTGTCTAACCAGTCAAGAACCGTGTGATACCACAACTGTGAGTTCTGTGGTTTTAGCACCCAGTGCCCTTCGTCTGGAAAAACCAACAACTTCGAATCGATCCCTTTGCGTTGTACAGCCGTGAACAATTGCAAGCTTTCGCCGATCGGCACTCGAAAATCTAATTCTCCGTGAATTATCAAGATCGGTGTCTTGAAGTTTCTTACAAAGTTGTGTGGTGACCAGCGTTCGTACATCGCCCGGTTTGTCCACGGAGTCCCTTTAAATTCCCAATCGGTGAACCAAAGTTCTTCCGTCGCGCCATACATACTCGTGAGGTTGTAAACGCCATCGTGCGACACCAGCACCTTGAAGCGAAAGCGCAGATCATTGTTGTGACCCTGGATCCAGTTGATCATGTAGCCGCCATAACTCGCGCCTGCCGCACCAATTCGACTGCGATCAATGAAAGGGCTCCGCCGAAGTACGTCAGCCACTCCATTCATGATGTCGACGTACGCTTTACCGCCCCAATCGCCGCTGATCTCGTTGACGAACTGTTGTCCGTATCCCGTCGAGCCACGCGGATTTGGAGCAAAGACGACATAACCGGAATTTGCAAACACTTGCGGGTTCCAGCGAAAGCTCCAGCTGTTGTTCCAGGCGCTTTGTGGTCCACCATGAATCAACACAAGCAGCGGGTACTTTCGGCTCGCGTCGAAGTTCTTTGGCTTAACCACCCAGCCGTGAATCTTTTTGCCCAGCGCACCGGTCCATTCCACTTCTTCAGCTTTTGTAAAACCAGCTTCGTTCATCAATCTAGTGTTGAGTGCAGTTAGAGCCGTCAATCGCGCGCCGTCTACGTTAGTTGAGTACACTTCTGCGGGCGCTCCCATTGAGCTGCTCGCGAATATGAGTCTGTTCCCATCTGGCGTGATCTTGAGATTGGTGGCAAAAACGTCGCCAACAATTTTCTTTGCGGGGCCACCGGTGATCGGCACGCTATAGATTGGTGCGTTGCCTCGATTCCCGGCAGTGAAATAAACGGTATTTCCGTCAGGCGATACAACAGCCTCTTCAATCTGCTGATCAAAACCGTGAACGAGCTCAGTGCTAACGCCCGATGCGCGATTGAAGAGCATCAACCGCCAGCGATCTGCTTCGAAGCCTGCGGTCGCTTGCGATCGATAAACGATGTACTTGCCATCGCGAGTGTAAACGGGCGAAACATCGTAGCCTCCGTTTCGTGCAGTGATGTTTCGACTTGCGCCTCCCGCAACCGGAATCAGGTAGATGTCGCTGTTGGTGGAAGTCGCTTCGACTTTGTCTGGATTACGAAGATAGGCGACCTCCGTCGAATCTGGTGAGAAAGCGATGTCGACGCCGGTGCTGGCTCCGTACGGAGGCGAGTCGAAATCGCCGGGTGTTAGATCACGTGCGGAGCCGCCTTTGGCAGAAACTACGAAAACATGTGCCCGCTTGATGTCGCGCCATTCATCCCAATGCCGGAATAACAGGCGATTGGTGATGTGCGCCTTTACTTTGCTATTTTCCGCCGCTTCGTCTTTTTTCTTATTGCAATCGTCATCAGAGCAGTCGGGAAAGACTTCGGAGGTGAAGGCGATCCATTTGCCATCAGGTGACCAAACAGGTGAGGCCGCACCGGTCGATATCTTTGTCACCTGCTCTTTATTGTCGCCATCGGCCTCCATCACCCAAACCTGACCACCGGTAGTGAAAGCGATCTTTTTCCCATCGGGTGACCAACGCGGAGCAGTCGAGGAACGATCCCCTGATGTGAGCTGTTTGGTCTCGCCTCCTTCGGAAGGCACTACGTAAATCTGCGTAACGATGCGGTTGGCATCGAAGTTCACGTCGCCGACGGTAAACGCAACGTGCCGGCCGTCAGGCGCCACCTGAGGATCACCTACACGTCTCACCTTCATCAGATCTTCGACCGTGTAGGTTCGATTCTGCGCGGAGACGGCAAAGGAGAGACTGAGCACAAGTAGACAGACGAGCGTGATGGACTGCTTCATAAATGATCCTCGGGTATGGGTTTTCAGTTGTCGTGGGAAAGCGGAAGCATTATCCAGTTTCGAGTTGCGAGATTCAAGCACCGTCACGCGCGTTGCGTGGGTACTGTCAACGTTCAACTCATAAGGCAATACAGCAATCTATAAGGACGCACCAGTCGTGCATGAAAGTCACGCCGATATATATTTTGTTCTCGGGTGTCTGGTCTGTTTTATTCTCTGTGCAACCTTTGTGTTCTCTGTGTCTCTGTGGTGAAAAGATGCAGCAAACACGCACCACAGAGGCGCGGAGAACACAAAGGTTGCACAGAGAAGAAGCTTCGCACCCACCCGCTACCGCGTGACGGTACTGACTGTGTTGCCACGCACGGGCGCTAAAGTGACTAAGACGACACCTCCGTGGTCTAGTCTGTTGTAGAAACAAACCGGGCCGTTGGATGTTTACGTTGCGAGTCAGAAGATGATCGATCGGAATGCACGAAATCTAGCCGCTGAGACTATTAGGCATTACGTTTGTGGTGTCATTACGAACAGGGAGTTCGAAGAACGTTATCCAACGTCCAAAGTCGATCCTATTATTCGAACTTTGGATGATTCTTTATGGGCCGCTTATGAGGATATAGGTACGCATAAGTTAGCCGGAGAGAATGCGGTCTCGTGTGATCTAAAGCAGCGCATTTCCAGATGGCTGCTCTTTTTGTATTCAGACTGCGAGTATCGATGGCCGAAACTGTCCGATGCAGGCTTCCGCGATCTCCCAGCCGATTCTTCGCTTGGCAAGTTCATCCGAAAAATTTTTGGGTATCAAGAAAGATCCTTAGCATTCATGCGGTGCGGTGACTATGCCGTTTGGCCGTTTTTTACTCGCGAAGAATATGAGAACGCCATCCAGCACCCAATTCTTCTCAACAAGATCGGTGAAGCGCTTTGCGCGGACTCGCTCGTGAGTAGACCCGACAACTAATAACCAAAATGTCTATCACCCTGATTAAAGCGTTACTCTTGATCCTATTCATCGGACATAACGTTGAGGCCCAAACGTTATTTCCGCGCGACCGAGCTTCGATGGTAAATCCTGATGTGCAGTTGAAGCTCACGTTTAAGTCTCAGCCGCGAGTTGGGACATCAGGCACGATTCGCATTGTTGATACAAGTGGTCGAGTCGTCGACACACTCGACATGAGCACTCCACCAGGACCGACGAAGCCTGTCGATCCTGCAGTGCGTGCAAAAAATTATCTATCATTTCCCTATCCGTACGATCGAGCGTCGCGACCGACTAATCGCGATACCAAACCCGGCACACCGTCGGCAGGTGCGGTGCCAACGTCCGAGCAATACCAACTCACAATCATCGGCGGCTTTACTGATGGCTTTCACTTTTATCCCATCACTATTGATGGCAACACCGCAACAATCCATCCGCATCACGACTCGCTGGAATACGGCAAAAGTTATTACGTCGAGATCGACCGTGAGGTGCTTGACGTCGACAACAATGAATTTACTGGTATCGCGAAAAATAGCTGGCGTTTTACGACTAAGCCCCGATCTAAAGCACCACCGCTAAATGCTAAGCGTTTAATAGTAAGCGCTGATGGCTCAGGTGATTTCAATACAGTCCAGGGCGCGTTGGATTTTGTGCCGGATCATCTGAAACATCGAGTCACGATCAATGTGCGCAATGGTCTGTATGAAGAGATCGTCTACGCTCGTAACAAAGACAACGTGACCTTGCTTGGTGAGAGCCAGGACAAGACTATTGTGCGTTACGCCAACAACGAGGTTTTCAATCCTCATCCGGCCAATATTCGCACCAATCCCGAAGCCGGAACGTTCCCCTCACGTCGCGCCGCGGTGGCAATCGACAATTGCAACGACATACATATTGTCAACATGACGCTGCAGACAAGTGCCTTTGGGCAAGCAGAAGGTTTGTTGATTACGGGCGATCGAAACATCCTCTCGCATGTCACTGTTATCGGAAGTGGCGATGCGCTTCAAGCGAACGGTCGGATCTATGTGGTTGACAGCACCATCACCGGAGCGGGTGATACGATTCTAGGACGCGGAACGTTGTTTTGTGAGCGGTGCACGATCAAATCCAGAAGCGTCATGATGTGGCCACGTAATCACGAGGGTGTCCACGGCAATATCTTCAAAGACTGCACTTTCATTGCAACCGCAACGCCGACGACCATCGCGCGCGCACCGCGGAACGAAAGTTTCAGTTATCCGTTTGCGGAAGTGGTCCTATTGAATGCGACGTTGGTGAACATTTCATCTGAAGGTTGGGGCGACGCCGATAAGGGAGGCAATGTACGTTTTTGGGAATTCCAAAGTCGTAATCAAGATGGTTCGTTAGTTGATGTAAGTCGTCGAGTGCCATGGTCGAGACAGCTGGATAAAATCAAAGATGCGAAGCTGATTGCCGACTATAGTCGCCCTGAATTTGTGTTAGCTGGTTGGACCCCGAAGTTGGATATTCATTAATTCCCGTTTCTGCCCGTCCCCCGTCTCCCCGTCTCCTTGTTTCCCTGTCTCTCAGTCACTCCGGTCGCTCGGGTGGCGCCAGTATGGCCACGAAGTCATCAACAAAACGCTGCGAGTAATCATCAAGCAACTCATTGACTCGCTCCAACGTCTTCGCTCGAACAATTAATCCGGCGTGATGACGCTTCTTCACTCGATAAACGATCTCTTTGTCGACATAATTTGAGGTGTCTGGCACTTCCTGTTTCGCGAGCGATAGAATGATGCCGGCGTATTCCTTGCGCTTAGGACTGATCTTGATCACCGACGAAGAATCGGCAATCTCCATACGTGCCCACTCGCGCCAGATGTTCACACCCGTCGCAGCTTCCAGAACATCGGCAATGTAAGCACCGCCAACACGCGCGGCAATCTCCAGAAAATAAAACTTTCCATCAGCAGTGCTCTTGATGAACTCGGCGTGTGTGGCACCGCGCTCCAAACCCAGCGACTTCACAAGTCGTTTATTAATAGTGAGCAGCGTCTTCTCGTCAGCCGAACCACGCGCAAGGGTCCTTGAAATGTACGCGCCGCCATGATGCGCAACTTGCATAGGTGGCTTGCCGTATTGATTGACGCCCGCAAACACCACTTTCCCACTACTGACTACCGAATCCACATGAAACACTTCGCCAGGAATGAATCGCGCCAACACGTAATACGAAGCGCGTTCGCGTAGATTTTCCCGCTCATTCATTTCCTCCATAAGCCGCCAAACTTCTGCCGGTTCTTCCACTTTGCGAATACCAATCGCAGACACATCCGATCGGGGCTTAACAACCCAGGGCCCTGGAATTCGGTCCATGAAGTCTTTAACTTCTTCAGGGTTGAGTAGCGGAACAAAAGCCGGCACGTCGATACCACCACGCTGGCTGTAAATCGCCATCGACAGCTTGTCGCGAAAGACCTTCGCTTTTGAACTGCTCAGTCCCGCTAAACAAAGGTGTTCGCGCATCAACGCGGCGGTAACGACGTCGAACTCTTCCAGCGCAACGATGCGATCCGGTTTTGATTTCCGGGATAGAAACGCCATTAGGTCGATGAAAAGCGCGGGTCCGGCATCGTTCGGAACGGCAATCAGATCGTCGAGACTTTCGCGCGGCCAGTCTTCATTCAGCATCTTTTCTTTCGTGATCAAAACCACGCGACAGCCGTGTTCTTTGCACTCACGTATGAAATCAGCGCCTTTGAAGTAAGTGGCCAGGCAGAGGATGTTTAGAGGACGCTTGCTCATCGCAAAATTCTAACTAGTAAGAGGTGTTGCAGTGGAACGGTTGAAAACTATAAACGTTTTACGGCTCCGAGGTCATCTGGTAAGGTATGCCAACGTCACCGTGAGCCGTGTTCTCACTTAGCGAATCTGATTCAGACATGAAGATACAGTCAACTATGGAACGGGAGCGAAGCGACCGCTGTCAATGCACAGAACACTTCAATTTGCGTTGACACCGGTCGCTTCGCTCCCGTTCTGTAGTTGAGTCCCGTTTTCTCCCGCGCAACCAAGACATAATGATTATTAAAAGCCCTTATCCTGAAATCACTATTCCTGACACGGCGTTCACGCCGTTTGTGTTGCAGAAGGCGAGCACGATCCCCGACAAACCGGCGCTTATCGATGGACCAACAGGTCGCACGATTACCTACGCCGAATTGGTCGACGGCATTAAACGAGTCGCCGCTTCGCTTCAGAAACGGGGATTCGGCAAGGGTGATGTGCTTGGAATTTTGAGTCCGAACTGTCCTGAATACGCGATCGCGTTCCATGCGGTCTCGTGGCTTGGTGGAATCGTTACTCCAATCAACCCACTCTACACTGAAAAAGAGATCGCTCATCAATTGAACGACTGCTTCGCGCGCTTTCTCGTAACGGTTCCTTCGTGTTTGGAGAAATCAGACGAAGCAGCACGCGCAGCGGGCGTCGAAGAGGTATTCGTATTTGGCGAGGCTGAAGGTGCAACTCCGTTTGCTTCGCTGTTTGGAGAGGATCGCGTCGAAGAACAAATGCCTGTGAATCCTGCGGAGGATATTGTGGCGCTTCCCTATTCGAGCGGCACGACAGGACTTCCTAAGGGCGTGATGCTCACCCATCGAAATCTGGTGGCTAACATCAAGCAGATGGAGGGTCTGGATTACTTTTTTGAAACCGACACTTTGATCTGTGTCCTCCCGTTGTTTCACATCTACGGTTTGGTTGTTGTGCTTAACATGGGTCTTTACACTGGCGCGACCATTGTCACCATGCCGCGGTTTGAGCTCGAAGCATTTCTAAAAGCAACGCAGGACTACAACGTTAGCCTGGCCCATCTAGTGCCGCCAATTGTTCTGGGGCTAAGCAAACATCCGATCGTCGATGAGTATCAATTACCAAAACTCCGCACAATCTTTTCCGGCGCAGCTCCGTTAGGGGAAGAACTAACTCGCGCTT
>DATJKB010000206.1:0-6329 GCA_035491875.1 Pyrinomonadaceae bacterium
GACAATGTCGATGTTGTTCACGGCGCTGACAAGATCTCGATTCACGGCAATAGTTTTTCTGGTATCGCACGTATTCGGCTGCTGAAGATTCTGCAAGCCAGAGCAACTCAACTCGGCGTTCAGGTCCACTTTCATTCGGAGATTAACGACCTCGAGAAGTTGCGCGCGGATGCAGATCTACTGGTCGCCGCCGATGGAGTCAACAGCACAGTCAGACGACATTATGAGAGTTTATTTGGTCCGAGTCTCGACTTCCGACCGAACCGATATATCTGGTACGGCACCAGTCAACTTTTCCACGGACTTACGCTAACCTTCCGCGAAAACGACGCAGGCGTTTTTGCGGCTCACTCTTATAAGTTCAACGATACGACCAGCACTTTTATTGTCGAATGTGATCCGCATACCTGGACCAACGCGGGCTTCGACAAATTCGACGACGAACAAACTCGCACCTATCTGGGCGAAGTTTTCAAGCAAGACTTAAAGGGCCAACCACTCTTAACTAACAACTCCAAATGGATACAGTTTCTACTCGTGAGGAACACTCGTTGGTGTGTCGACAACGTTGTGATGCTGGGCGATGCATTACACACAGCTCATTTCTCTATTGGATCAGGAACCAAGCTTGCGCTGGAGGATGCGATAGCGCTCGCCGGGTGTTTGAAAGAAGCAGACTCGGTAAGCGATGCGCTAAGCCAATTCGAAACTAGCAGACGACGGGTTATTGAGGACTATCAGGCGGCGGCCTTTGAAAGTATGACCTGGTTCGAGAACGTGCGCGAATATATGCATCTCAGTGCCGTTGAGTTAGCGTTTAGTCTTATGATGCGCAGCGGCCGCTTGAGCTATGAAGATCTGAAGAAGCGAGATCCTGAGTTTATTCGACGATATGAGGAATCTAGTGGGTCACAGTCAGTACCGTAACGCGGTAGCGTCGGGTCCGTGCTCATACTCAACATGGTGTCAGGCGGCGACCCGACGCTACCGCGTTACGGTACTGACTGTGACCCACTACGATTTCCACTCCGGAGCTAATAAGCGTCGTCGTCCTTCATCAACTGTCGCCGCATCCGGTTCATCGAGATCGACTCGATCCCACAGCTTGCATGTAACAGGTCGATGGGCCTGGTCCAACGCCTCGCAATAGTTTGTATACGTGCAACGCCTTACTTCATTGCCGCGTCCGATCTTCACCTTCATGAACCAGTCGGGATCCGCTAGCGCTTGTCGCGCCATCCCAACGATGTCTGCATCACCGCGTCTTAAAATCTCTTCCGCTTGAGCGAATGTCGTGATTCCTCCGGTGGCCACTATTGGAGTATCCAGACCCGCAGTGTTCACTGTTCGCTTAATCGCAGCAACCAAAGGAACGGTGCGCCCGAATGGCCCAGTCTCATCAGACAACACGGTCGGCATGCATTCATAACCACTCTGGCCGGTGTACGGATAGACCGCTTGTCCGACCTTTGGCTGTTGTGCATCTTCAAACTTGCCGCCTTTCGAAAGCGACAGGAAATCAAAACCCGCCTTCGCAAATTCAAGCGCGAAATACTTGGCGTCTTCCAACCGGTTGCCGCCCGCAATTACCTCATCAGCCAGAAATCTGACGCCAACGACATAATCGTCTCCCACACGCTGGCGCACGGCACCATAAACCTCGAGCGGCAGGCGCACCCGGTTCTCTCTTGGACCACCGTAGCCATCAGCGCGATCATTCAAAGCACTCAGGAAACCCGCCATTGTGTAGGCATGAGCATAATGCAACTCGACGCCATGAAAGCCGGCTTCGCGCGCACGTAAAGCGGCCACCGCAAATATTTCGGGAAGTTCTTCCGGCAGGTTCTTCACGTGCGGCAGATCCGTGTCAGTAACCCGCTCTCGATAACCGAATCTAAGCGCTTCGATCTGTCTTTCGGTGAGCAGTCGATCGAGTTCGTCATCACTTGCACGTTTTAGCGACTCGCGAATTGCACTCTCAGATTTATCTAACCAATCCTGGTCACCGAAATGCGCCGCAATGGCTTCTCTAAGCCGACGATCGACGTTAAGAAATCGATCGAAGTATTTGTCCCTTTCAGGGCGTCGTTTGACCGCCAGGAAATCGATGATCTGGATGAATAGCAGCGTCTCCCCATCGCTTGCTTCGTTAACGACGTCGACGAGTTGTCGCAAGCCCGGAATGAAACGATCGTCACCAATCCGCAGCAAAGGTCCGCTGGGAATGTCGCGAACGCCGGTCGCCTCAACTACGAGCACGCCCGGTTTACCTTTGGCAAAGCGGCGATACCAGTCGAGGTTCTCCTTCGTTACAAAGCCGTCGTCTGTAGCGCGCCAGGGGACCATTGCCGGCACCCACGTACGACTGGCGGCTGTTAGCGACCCAATTCGAATCGGACTAAAAAGTAAGGATTGTTTAGCTTCGGCTGCTGACGGCCAGGTAGTCGGTGGTATTTCGTGACGGATCGGATTAGTAAACTTCCACATAGATTCGCGCCGTTAACTTTAGCGGCTGAGAACTTTGTTGTCGATTCACGCACGAACTGATCGTCGATTCTATAGCAGACGCCGAGCTCACAAAAACAAGGACACGGAGGCCAGAAAACCGGTAGTGTCTTTCTGCGGTTCCGAACCACTCAACTCTATGCGCGTCCTCTGCGGGCTCGGCGTCTCCGCGGTTTATTAGACGGTTCGAAACTCAACAAGCCGGAAAGTGAGATACTTATTCCCTGAATTGTTGGTTTCTTCGGGAACTCAAATTACACCGCCAAGACGCAGAGTACGCCGAGGACACGCAGAGGGTTGAGTAGTTCTAGCTATGAACTTCAGATTAGGACATTACCCAAAAATTGAGCAGGCTGAAGCTTAACGAACACCTGTGTTACATTAGGTTCGACACTATCAAAGGAGAGACTTTTTGAGCGACGAGTTGCTGAAGTGGCGTAGCGAGTTCCCGATTCTGGAGAAGACTGTTTATCTGATCTCTCATAGTCTCGGCGCGATGCCAAAAGCCACTTACGAACACCTTCACGAATACGCCGACGCATGGGCGACGCGAGGTGTGCGCGCCTGGGCCGAAGGCTGGTGGGACATGCCCGTTACGATCGGCAACGAGATCGCGCGCATAATCGGGGCTGATCCTGGCTCCGTGGTCATGCATCAGAATGTTTCGATTTGCCAATCGCTCATCTTGTCCTGCTTTGAACCCACACCAGCAAGAAACAAGATCGTTTATTCCGAACTCAACTTTCCTTCGGTTATGTATGTTTATGAAGCTCATGCGCGATCGGGACAGCTGCGGATCGAAACGGTCAAGTCTGACGACGGCATTACCGTTCCACTGGAGCGCATGCTCGACGCGATAGATGAAACAACATTGCTGGTTCCCTTCTCTCACGTTCTTTTCAAGAGCGCGTTTCTCCAGGACGCAAAAGCCATCATCGACAAAGCACACGAAGTGGGCGCGATGGTTGTGCTGGATACCTATCAGTCGGCCGGCACCGTACCTTTCAGTGTGAAAGAGTTAAATGCTGATTTCGCGACCGGGGGTTCGGTCAAATGGCTGTGTGGCGGACCAGGGGCGGGCTACTTGTATGTTCGTCCTGATCTCCAGCAGAAACTCCAGCCGAAGACAACTGGCTGGATGGCCCACGAAAACCCATTTGCCTTCGATACAGAACTTCACTACGCATCAAATGTAACTCGATTTCTACACGGGTCGCCGAGCATTCCTGCATTGTTTGCCGCCAAGGCTGGCTACGCAATCATCAACGAGATTGGCGTCGACAAGATTCGCGCAAAGAACGTCAGGCAAACCGAGTATCTGATTCGGCTAGCTAAAGAAGCTGGTTTCCAGGTTACCAGCCCTAAAGATCCCGCGCAGCGTGGGGGAACGGTTACCGTCGCCCACCAACACGCTGCTGCGATGGCGAAAGAATTAGTGCGTCGCGAATTCATTATCGACTTTCGGCCCGGTGCAGGCATTCGCATCTCGCCACACTTCTACACGACTGATAGTGAACTGGAGTTAATCATCGAGGAGATGAAGAAGATTACCGACGCTCGTGCATTTGCGGAGCATGAAACCGCAGGAGCTGCGTTCTAATCGCTAAAACAAATGTCCAGACCCTACGGCGACAACGCTCCTCTCTCATACAACAAATACCTGCGAGTTCAGGATCTCATCGCTCTCCAGGACTGTCTTTCGGATCCAGCCCATCACGACGAGCTACTCTTTATTACAGTTCATCAGGCTTACGAACTCTGGTTCAAGCAGATCCTTCATGAGCTCGATGCAGCCATCGCATTGATAAGTGACGATCGGTTGTCGGCTGCGGCGCGCACGGTTCGGCGAGTCGTGGAGATCGAAAAGCTACTCGTCACGCAAATCCACATCCTCGAAACCATGACACCGATCAGCTTTCTCGGTTTTCGAGATGAACTGAACCCGGCCAGTGGCTTTCAGTCGATGCAGTTTCGCGAGATAGAATTCATCTCGGGTCTGAAGGACGACTCAATTCTCGCCGAATTTCATGACGATTCTTTTGCGTCATCGCGACTGCAAAAACGAATCGAGTCTCCGTCGTTAGCAGATGCGTTCTTCAGTGCTCTGAGCCGGCGAGGATTTAATGTACCAAAGCCGGATCCCGGCAGCGCCGAACAAAGACAAGCCTACGAACTAAGAACGCGCGCAGTTCTCGAGATCCTGTCGCACTTTGAAGACCGCTATGAAGAGTTTCAACTCACTGAAGCGTTGCTTGAACACGACGAATACTTTTCATTGTGGCGATTCCATCACATCAAGATGGTCGAACGGATGGTCGGTGCAAAGCGAGGTACCGGCGGCTCAGAAGGAATCGGATATCTCAAGACAACCTTGGATAAGAAATTCTTTCCTGAGCTCTGGGAGGCACGAACCTATCTCGATACAAAGCATGGCCGCGATGGGTGCCCTTTTGCGCATCATTAGGGTGTGAATTAGAACTAACAAGCGGTCATTAATAACGTGGCTGCGTCGTAGACCACACAACCTGGGCCCATGGTAAACGACAGACGAAAAGCTCCTCGCGTAAGGGTCAACCTACCTGCACGATGGGAAGGTGCGATGCACCAGGGGATCGCAACCGTCACTGATCTCAGTGAGAATGGCTGCTTCGTACTTAGTGGCGGGACCGTTGAAGTGAAGGAATTGATTTGGCTTGAGATTGAGCTTCCGGAAGGGGAGCTGCTCCGATTCTGGACTGAAGTAGTTGACGCCGCCTATGAGATCGGCTTCGCATTAAGATTCAATTCGGGTAACGAAGACGCCGAAGCGCGATTGCGCACCTTTATCGAAACTGTTTTTGTCTCCGACAGCCGTAAGCTGGAATAACTCCAAACCCTTACTCTAAATGTTTCCCGAGCGGTTCAACATGTCTGACTACTTCCTCTTTCATAATCTAGAGGAAGGACGCGAAAACAAAACGTGCCTGTACTTTGAAGATCGTTCCTGGACGTACGGGCAAACAGCACGGCTCGCAAATCAAGCAGGAAACGTGCTGCGAGCGTGCGGGCTAAAAATGGAGGAGCGCGTTCTTTTCGTGCTTCCCGATTGTCCGGAGTTTGTCGCGGCGTGGTTCGGTGCAGCTCGCATCGGAGCAGTAATCACAATGGTGAATCCACTGCTTCCCGCGTGGGATTATCAGTATTACCTCGACTATACACGCGCCCCTGTCGTCATCGTGCACCAAATCTGTCTGGACACATTTGCGGCAGCGACTAAAGATTCCCAGTATCTGAAAGTTGTATTGGTCGTTGGTCGAGACGAAGATCACCCTCTTCCTTCGAGCAATTCCAAGCTTAGTTGGATTGATTTCAACGAAGCCTCAGCGACTGCCCAGGACGAATGTACCCCGGCCGATACACATCGAGACGACATCGCAATCTGGCTCTTCACTTCCGGATCAACCGGGCACCCAAAAGGCGCGGTCCACCTTCAGCACGACCTTCCGTTCAATACTGAAGTGTTCGCGAAAGCGACGATGGGTGTGGGCGAAGAAGACATCACAGTCTCGGTACCCAAACTCTTTTTTGGGTACGCGACCGGAACAAATCTTCTTTTTCCGTTCGCTGTCGGTGGCGCCACAGCCTTGTTCGCCGAGCGGGCAACTCCTGAAAAGATGTTTGAAGTCATCAAACGCTATCGACCGACGATCCTTACGACGGTGCCCACAATGATCAATTCAATGTTGAATGTTACAAACGCAGAGCCCGACGATCTGTCGAGTCTACGTTTTTGTTATTCAGCGGGCGAAGCATTACCAGTGGAACTTTACGAGCGGTGGATGAAC
>DATJKB010000207.1:0-6959 GCA_035491875.1 Pyrinomonadaceae bacterium
GCCCCCGATAAATCGTAAAACAGATTTGAGAAATCCGCTTTGCCCAACAGCATACCAATCGGTGGCATCAATATACCTTCGACAAACGAAGTAATAATTTTGCCGAAAGCTGCACCAATCACTACTGCCACAGCAAGATCGACTACGTTTCCGCGCGCGATGAACTCTTTGAATTCTCTCAACATGGTGGCGTTCTCCGGTCTGGGTCCGAGGTGTTTGGCCGTTTCAACAGCCCTTGCCGACCTTGAAGCCTGCTTTTTCAGCTTCAGCGGGTGTCTTGAAAACCAATCGATTGTCTGTGCTGATCTCTTTTGCGGCGTCGCATGTGCTCGGGTAGTAAGTCTTTGTTTTCTTGTCCGCAACTACTGAAGTATTTTCGCCATTCTCTGCAGCGGCTTCCGTGGCAGCGTCTTGTTCTTCTTTAGTCAGGCGGCGCGCGGCAATCGTTTCGTCCGCGCTTAGATCGATAATGCGCAGGGTTGGTGCGCGAGCAACAATGGTCGCGATCAACTGAAAATCGGTACAACGCATCTGATGGCCGCGACCTCTGTAGGCAGACCAGGCACCTGGCAATCGGAATGATTTAGAAACTGAAGCCGCGAACTCTGTGATGTCCTGAATCTTGTAGGTCTCTTCAAACCCGACCCAAATCGAGGTCAAACGTTCGTCAAGCAGTTCCAGAGAGATGCTGCGAACATCCGTGAACTTTGCCGGATCCATCTTCGGATCGAAACCTGGATTGATCGTAGTTTTTGAAACTCCGAAGTCGTCGGTTTTGCCGAAGTGAATTTGGGGCACGAGGCCTTTCACCTGTTCCTTTGTCATGCCGAGATGAAATCCAAATAGCTCGGGAGCCGCAGGCAGATCCGAGGTCTTTTGCGTGCATTGCGCGTGTACGCTGAATGGGACGACGGTAAGAAAAGCTAGTAATACGGCGAACTTCATGGCCAGAGATGTGTAGATGATGGACTAAGAATCAGTCCTTTAGTGTAAACGGGGAATGCAATGCGGAACTTAGACCAAACAGCAATCGGGTGTCAAACCTTTGGAGTGCGGCGGCCCGGCGCCGCTTTATTACCACGAGAGTTGTACGCCACGTGACCAGTAACAAAGCGGCGCCAGGCCGCCGCACTCCAAAGAATCGCTCATCTCACCAGCGAGCGAATGATGCCTTCAAGTGCGGCGGGCTCAAACGGCGTGGAAACATATTCATCGCAGCCGGCCTCTAATGCCTGTTCACGAAACTGATCCGCGCCATATGCTGAAACGGCGACGATTGGAACTGTGTCGAGCTCCTTAACCTTCCGTATTCGACGCGTTGCTGATAGCCCGTCAAGCTGCGGCATTTGAACGTCCATGATGATCAGATCAGGCGAGTCGCTTTCGGCGCGCGCAACCGCGTCCAGACCGTTCACCGCTTCTACGACACGAAAGCCGCGCTTCTCGAGCCAAGTACGCAGGAGCAGACGGGTGTCATCAAAATCATCAACTACCAGGATCGTTCGCGGCATTTCTGAGTTCGCTTGCATGGGATGCAATAAGGCGGGGGAAACACCAAGAGGGTATCACGGTTTGGAGGTAAGAGGTAAGAGGTAAGAGCTAAGAGGTAAGAGCTAAGAGCTAAGAGCTAACTGAGGATATCTCTGACCCCTGACCTCTTATCTCTTAACTCTTAGCTCTTAGCTCTTAGCCCCTCGCTCTTAGCTCTTAGCGCTCGCTCAGACGTCCTGTGAGCGAAGGACTACAACAGTTCCAACGAAGAACACGAAGATCATTCCGGTGAGAATTCCTAAATCCAGTAGATCGCTGCCCCATGGATGCAGAAAGTCGACATAACTGCTCAGGTCGTCAGGCGCTTTTTTTGCCGGAGGAATTTCAGGTGGCGGACCCAACTTCGGTGCCGAAGGCTTCGTCGCATGGCCGCCTTGAGCGAGGGTCTTCTGATAGTCCTCCATCTTCTTCTTGAAGTCTTCCGTGTTCTTCTCCGCGTCAGCTTTGTAACGGTCGATCTTCTTCCTCGAGTCTTCAATATTCTGGTCGTTCTCTTTTTCAACCTGCTTGTAGAGTCCCCGACCATCATCACGCCGGGAAGGTTGCGCGTTTTCATCTCTCGCCCGCAACACGTCGAGACCCGAAAGGCGCTTCATCTCGTCGAACGACCAGGTTGCCGGCATCACTGCGCCCACCATTTTCGACATGCCGGTCGGGATCCCCACCAGACCGGAGAATAGAATCTGCGGGATCAGGATAAGTGGCACTAAGCTAGTCGCCATCTCTGAAGTCTTGACGATAGCGGAAACAAATAGCCCGAGTGCGAGACCGACGAAGCCCGTCAGAATCATCACCAGCAACTGGCCTAGGCCGCCAAACGATCCGGGGATCGAGATTAATCCGACGAGATCAAGAAACTTCAAAGTAGCGAACAACAAAAGACACTGAAGGCCGACAATCAGAAGCAAGATGAAGATCTTCGAACCAACGTAGGGCAGTAAACGGAGATTTACCATTCGTTCGCGCTTGTAGACAGCTCGCTCTCTGATGATCTCGCGGGCCGAAACGGATGTGCCAAACCAAAGGGAGACGAGCGCGAGAATGAAATAGATGAAGTCGCGGGGCGCTTTTGGTCCTACTACCAGGTAAGTGAGCAGTGCGATGATAGGCGCCTGCCCAAATAGAATCAGCAGATTGAACTTGTCAGCAGACAAGACTTCGAGGTAACGGCGCGACAACGTGGCCCACTGTCGTAACCAATCACCAAACGTTCCGCGGCGTCGAGCCGGAGCTTTCGACCTGGCAGCGCCGGAGACGCTGCGCAAGGGCATTTCAACGTTCCGCTTGTACTGCTCGGTCTGGAGAAAACGTTTTTTCCATTCTTCCGCTACCTCTTCGGCCGCCATGTCCTTTGTAAGTTTGCCGTTCGCTAGCTTCAATCGCTCGGCTATCGGATCTTCGAGTTTGTCGTAGAGTTCCTTAAAACTCTCCGCGCCGACGTGTTCGAGTGCTTCCTGTGGTCTTCCGTAAAAGACCAGCTTGCCGCGCATCAACACAACGAGCTTGTCGAACAGCTTGACGTTCTCCATCGCGTGCGTTGTGAGGATTACAGTCCGACCTGATTCCGCAATTTGCCGGAAGAGTTTCATCACTTTTTCTTCCGTTGCCGGATCTAAGCCAGACGTCGGCTCGTCGAGGAAGATAACTGACGGCTTTGTGATCAGTTCTACTGCGATCGAAACGCGCTTCCGTTGTCCACCTGATAACTGAGAGATAAGCACGTCGCGTCTTTCACCGAGGCCCGTAATGTCCATTACTTCCGAAACTACCTGGTTGATCTCCTGCGGTGAAATGTCGCGAGACAGACGCAAACGTGCGACGTAATAAAGCGTGCGGTAGACCGTCAGCTCGCGATGAATGATGTCGTCTTGAGGAACGTAACCAATCGACTGCTTGAGTGATTCAAGATGCTGGTAGAGGTCCAGGTTGTTTACCAGCACCTGTCCGCTCGAAGCTGGCCTCATTCCATTCAACGAGTCCATCAACGTCGACTTGCCGGCGCCTGATGGTCCGAGCAGACCAACAAACTCATTCGGTGGAATGCTCAGATTGACATCATCAAGCAAGCGGATCTTGCCATCGCCGGAACGGTTCTGAACTTCCTTGGTTATCTTCAGAACATCGAGACGGGTTTTGGCGCGTGTGTCGAGCACGATAACTCCGCGCTCAAGATTTATTTTCAGCAGGAACGGCCCGATCTGAACGACTTCCTCTGATGCCAGGACCTTCTTGCCACTGATCCGCTGGCCGTTAATGTAAGTGCCGTTGGTCGAATTCAGATCCTCGATTAACACTCCGGCGGTTGTGTGTGAGAGGCGCGCGTGTCGATTTGAGATCAGCAGACCATCAAGATGAATCTCACACGTTTCATCGCGTCCAATCGTTAATTGCGGTCGATCAAAAGGACACTGCAGAAACACCTGCGGTTCGTTTGGACCGACGTCTTTGCTTCTGTGGGTTTCGTGAAGTGAACCCGTATCCGGTTCGGCAACGATGGTTCGATGATGCACTGGCGGTTGAAATCGACCGGTCGGAGTACCGGAAGCGACACCAGCAGGAACGCCGGGTGGCCGGAGATTCGCGCTCCCGGAAGTGCGGAAGCGAATACTTGGACCGCCTGGTCCGAGTTGGATGGTGTCGTTGTTGTTCAGGACTTCAGCGGCGTTGATGCGGCGTCCGTTCAGAAACGTTCCGTTGAAACTTCCGAGATCCACGAGGACGTAGGAGTCGCCTTGACGTCGGATCTCAGCATGACGGCGAGACACGTTGGCCGCTTCGAGTGCGATTTCCACCTCAACCCCACGCTCACGACCAAGCCGTGTCGTGTCATTGAAGATTTCGATTTTCCGTCGAGTGGTGGGGCTGTTAGCGACAGTTTCGAAGAGTTCGAGGTAGGGGTTAGTCATGGTGGTCAGGGCAGGAGCAGGGGTCAGGAGCACGGAACACCAGCCGCAGATTTTCACAGATAATCGCGGATCAGAAATTCAGGTCCAATACCGCTTTTGATCCAAGCATATCTGTGAAAATCTGCGGCTGGTGTTCCTGCTCCTGCCTGCTGCTCGTGCTCCTGTGTATTGGTACCCGCGGCAGGGGTCGAACCTGCGACCTTTCGCTCCGGAGGCGAACGCTCTAATCCACTGAGCTACGCGGGCAGAAGATTTGAGGCAGAGAAGATAGCATAGGCTGAAATGGGTCGCTACTTGGTTACTGGGAGCGCGGACGTCCTCGTCCGCAACCGTCGCCAGACGCGCAGATCTGTTCGCGCTTCGCGCTCAGTTGCGGACGAGGACGTCCGCGCTCCCAGTAAATACGACGTCCGCGCTCCCAGTAAATACGACGTCCGTGCTCCCATTAAATACGACGTCCGCGCTCCCAGTGATACGTTATTGACTTGCTGCTTTGTGAATCGCTGCGACGATCCAGTATGAGATCGCAGCCATCAGTGCCGCGGCGGGAATTGTCAGCACCCATGCCCAAACGATCCTCCCGGCGACCCCCCACTTCACCGCAGACAATCGTCGAGTCGCGCCTACACCGACAATCGATCCAGTGATTGTGTGAGTAGTGGATACGGGCGTGCCGGTCAGAGTCACGTACGCAAGCGTAACGGCGGCGGCAGTTTCGGCGCAGAATCCGCCAACAGGTTTCAGTTTCGTAATCCTGGTGCCCATCGTTTTCACAATGCGCCATCCGCCCGAGAGCGTGCCCAGCGCAATTGCTGCGTGGGCGGCGAGAACTACCGAAAGAGGGATCGGCGGCAACGTTCCATTTGGACCATAATTCATTCCCCAAATACCGCCGGCGGTCAGAACAGCGGTGAGGATACCCATCGTCTTCTGTGCATCATTGCCGCCGTGACCGAGTGAGAACGCTGCCGCTGAAAACAACTGACCACGTCGAAAAATCTTATCGACTTTACTTGCGGTGGCGCGCCGGAAGATCCAATAAACCAAAACCATTATCGTGAATCCAAGGACCATTCCGATCAGCGGCGAGAGGACGATGAACTTGAGAGTACGCAACCAAACATCGGTTTTTAAAAGACCACTCACCCCACCGTAGGCGGCGATACCAGCGCCGGCGTATCCGCCGAGTAAAGCATGAGAGCTCGACGTTGGCAGACCGAGATACCAGGTGATTAAGTTCCAGATAATGGCCCCCAACAGAGCCGCAAGCAGAACATAGAGTCGCAGTTCGGGAGAGATGAGGTCCATGCGCACGCCATCGCCGATTGCTTTTGCGACCCGAGTGCCGAAAACCGCGAACGCAATGAAGTTGAAGAAAGCTGCCCAGATTACGGCCATGCCAGGAGACAGGACACGAGTAGAAACGACAGTCGCGATCGAGTTGGCTGCGTCGTGAAAGCCGTTGATGTAATCGAAAACAAGAGCGAGGAAGACGAGGACGATTATGAAGGCTAACGTGGCGGTCATGTGAAATGGTCTTGGGGCTTAGGTCTTAGGTCTTTGGCGTCGCACTGGGAGTGGTTGTTCAGACTAAACCAAAGACCAAAGACCAAAGGCCCAAGGTCGGGTTCTACGTATGTTTAATAATGACGCTCTCAATAATGTTCGCGACGTTCTCACAACGATCTATCGCAGCCTCAAGCTTCTCGTAAATTTCTTTCCACTTAATCACTGTCAGCGGATCGGGAGAATCGTGAAAGAGGTCAGCAATTGCTGCGTGATAAATGTCGTCACCTTCATTTTCCAACCGGTGTATTTCAACGAGCCGCGGTGTGATGTTCTTCGGTCGCTGAAGAGTCCCGACGATTTCCTTAAGCTGATCCGCCATGCGACCGATTACGTCAGCCAGGTCGCGAGCATGATCGGTAATCTCGCGCACATCGAAGATTACAATCGCCCTTGATGCGTCGTCGATTAGATCGACGATATCGTCGAGAGCAGACGACATCATGTAGATATCTTCGCGATCAAAGGGAGTAATGAACGACTTATTCAGGCGGGTCGAGACGCTATGAGTGAGTTCGTCGCACGCATGTTCCAAGCCCTTGATACGTTGAGCGTAGCCTGCGAAATCGGGATTCTTATCGTTCAACATGTCCCGAAGCTCACGGGCGGCGTCGGAAATGTAGACTGTCATTTGATTGAACAGATCGAAGTATTGGTCTTCCTTTGGCAGGAGATTCAGAAATCCCATCTTTGCTCTAGTTATCCGACCGATGAATATTGGATCAGCCGCGACTATAACTTACCGAGGTTTGACTTGCCAATTCATTTTTGTAACCTCAAGTTTAGATGCAATTCATGTCAGTTTGCGGTCCACACGGCTCAATGTCGTGGCGAAACAGTCAGTACCGAAACGCGGTAGCGTCGGGTCTTCATTCCTTGAAAGCCCTGTAGTCGGAAGCCGACCCGACGCTACCGCGTTTCGGTACTGACTGTTTC
>DATJKB010000208.1:0-6918 GCA_035491875.1 Pyrinomonadaceae bacterium
GGTCGGCAACTTGTTCGACGTGAAGATGCGCGCGATTAACAACCTGCATGAAGCGGGTGTGGAAATCGTGCTCGTAACCACGCTCGTGAACGGAATCAATAACGATCAGGTTGGATCGATTATTCGTTTTGCTCTCGACAATCCCAAGAAGGTCGCCTTCTTGTCGTTCCAGCCGGTTTCATTCACTGGTCGTGACGAGGAGATTACCGAGCAGCGTCGACTGCAACAGCGCTACACTTTGTCGCATCTCGCGCACGATGTGAAGAATCAAGTTGGTATCACCGAGCCGACTCGCGATTGGTTCCCGCTTTCATTGATGGGAGCGTTTGCCGACTTCGCAGACCTCGTACATGGTCCGGAAGCGGAATGGGGCCAGGTTTCGTGCGGTTGTCATCCGAACTGCGGCGTTGGTACCGCCGTGATGATCGACAAGGAAACGCGCGAGATGAGTCCTGTTCCGGAATTCCTGAACATTCCAGGCCTCGTCAAAGACATGCAGAAGATCACCGACGCAGCCCGCGGCAAATGGATGTCGAACATCATGATGGGCCTCACGTTGTTGAAGCACTACAATCCGTATAAATCTCCAACGAATTTCACGCTCTACGAACTCTTTAAGAAGTTCGATAAGTCTTTCGGCCTGACCGGCAAGGATTACGGCCGCGTCGACGGTAAGCGCAGCACGGACGACATCGAGAAGAGACGTTCGGATCGTTGGAACTTCCTCTTTATCGCAGGCATGTGGTTCCAGGATCTTTTCAACTACGACTTCCGCCGCACTGAAATGTGCATCATTCCGTACGGAACACAGGAAGGTGAGATCTCCTTCTGTGCTTACAACACAGGCATCGGTTGGAGAAACATCATCGAGAACATGCACCAGAATGCGACCGTTGCGAAGTGGTATCAGCAGCACGGACGTCATGAGATTTTCGCCGGTGGTAAGGACGTCGAACTGGTCGATAAAACACACGGTCTGATTCTTAATGAGGTCGATCTTGCGCGGCCGAATAAGCCCGAGATGGAAGGCCCCAAGACAGCTCACGAAGAAGCAGTGATGATGCGCAAGCTTTATCAGGAAATGGTGCTCAATAAACAGCTGCCTACCAAGGAAGCTGATAAGCCGGTTCAGATCAAGGGTCTCAGCCGGCGCAAAGAAGAGCCTGCTGAAGCCGAAGCAGTACTCGTTTAGAGCTTTTACAACTTGATTAGCCCCCGCGTCGGTTCAACCGTCGCGGGGTTGTTTTTTATGAACGACTCAGACCGCAGACCCCCGAGAAATCGCTGCCATTATTCTTGCAGATTCGGTAAACTAAGGAAGCCCTCCTCTCCGGCGTCGAGCCCGGCTCGCCCGCTACCCATTAAAAGGCTGGTGAAACTCCCATGAATGAACAAAATCCCGCAGAGGATAGTGCTGCGTCTCAGCGACCTCGAAGTCCTCGTGTTCCTGTGGCTTTCGACCTCATCGTCGAGGGCACTGATGTGGCAGGTAACCCCTTTTCCGCACAAGCACAAGCCACTAAAATCAGTCGCGGAGGCGCGACCATCGCCCTCGAGACTCGGGTTGATATACTTCTGGGCTCAAAAGTAACGCTCGTTCCCCCGTTCGGCGGTAAACTCGAAGCGGAGGTCAACGGTGCCTGGGACGACGAACTCGATAGCCGTCGCCGCATCGGCGTGAAGCTTCTTTCCGACGAAGGTTGGTTCGGCGAATAGTTGAAGACGAATGACCATTAAATGAAAGCCAAACGCTGGATCGTGCGGAGGCCGGAAAAGGAACAGGCGGCCTCGCTCGCACGCGTTCTGGGTGTCTCACCAATCCTGGCTGCACTCCTTATTAGTCGCGGATACGACGACGAACGTTCCGCTCGAGCCTTTCTTACGCCTTCTTACAACCAACTTCATGATCCCTATCTCATGCTCGGGATGGAAAAGGCCGTCGCACGCCTGCAACTGGCGATCGACAGCGGCGAACAAATACTGATCTACGGCGATTACGACGTTGACGGCACAACTGGCACCGCCGTTCTACTCCGCGCCCTGAAGTTGTTGGGAGCAGAAACGGGTTTTCACGTCCCACATCGATTTACCGAAGGTTACGGAATCCAGCAGCAGGCATTGGAGCGCGCGTTGAGCGAAGGCTACCGGCTGGTAATCAGCGTCGATTGCGGGATACGCGCACACGATCCCCTGTACTGGGCACGCGACCACGGACTCGACGTCATCATCACGGATCATCACTTACCAGACACTGACTTGGGTGCCCCTCCTGCATTTGCTGTACTGAATCCAAACCAGGAAGGCTGTCCTTATCCGGATAAGAACCTGGCTGGCGTTGGTGTCGCATTCAAGCTCGTACATGCACTGTTTCGCGAGCGCGGCCGCGAATCGCAGGTAGATGCATTTCTTAAAGTTGTCGCTATCGGGACTGTCGCCGACGTTGCCAAACTAACTGGTGAGAATCGAGCCATCGTTGCGCTCGGTTTGAAGGATCTCGCGAAGGCGTCGAACCCGGGTCTCCGAGCCCTCATGGAGGTCGCCGGTTGCGGAGACGGGAAGGGCATGACAGCATACGATGTCGGGTTTCGTATAGGACCGAGAATCAACGCCGCTGGCCGAATGGACGCGGCTAAGGCCGTAGTAGAACTATTTGATACGCGCGATCGATCTCTGGCTTTACGACTTGCTGAGCATCTTGATGCGCGAAACGAAGAACGGAAGCTGGCGCAACAGCAGATCTTTGATTTGGCGATGATGGAGTTCAATGCTGGCTCTCGTGACCAGCTCGAGTCGTACGTGGCAGTAATCGCTGGACCAAGCTGGCACCGCGGTGTGATTGGGATCGCCGCTTCAAAAATCGCAGAACGAATCAATCGACCATGCGTGGTATTGTCGATTGAAGATGGGGTTGCACACGGCTCAGCGCGAAGCATTGAAGCGTATCATTTATTAAACGGACTGACGGCGTGCTCCGATCTTTTTGATAAGTTTGGTGGCCACTCACATGCGGCGGGTATCACTTTGAAAGAGGATCGGATCGACGAGTTGCGTCGCCGGCTGAACGCACACGCTGCGAGCTGTTTGACTGAAGAAGATCTCGAGCCGTGCATCAATGTCGATTTGGAGTTGCGTGCTGAGTCAGTGACTTATCAACTGGCGATGGAGCTGAGAGCGCTCGAGCCTTTCGGCGCCGGCAACCCTTGTCCTGTGTTTTGCACGCGCGGGCTGCGAACCTTATCCGAGCCGCAGGTGATAAAAGAGCGGCACCTAAAGTTGCGACTCGCGGGGCAACAGAATCGGCCTCTGGAAGCCATTTGGTTCAATTGCGTCGACAGTGATGGGCAAACGCCGGAGGTTAAAGGAAGCATCGAACTCGCCTACACGATCGAAACAAATGTGTGGAATGATGAAATTCGAATGCAGTTGAATGTACAGGATTTGAAGTGTTGTTAGAGTGTTTGGTCTTAGGCCTTTGGTCTTAGGTCTTTGGCCTTCGCGATCTTTGAGGCCAAGGCGGATGACCAAAGACCAAAGCCCCAAGACCACCGAATGCAAGAAGTATCCAAAAAACGTTCCATCACAATTGGCCTGCGCGCGCATTATCCCGCGATGGCGCGGCTGGCGGCTTTTGTTCTGCTCGCGGCTGGCATCGCCTTCGTTGGTGTGTCGTACTACAAGCTCCGCAACAATCAACGGTTCGTAATGAAATCGAAGACGCCGGAGCTTTCAAAAGAAGTGACCGGTCGCCTCGAGGGTTATGAACAACGTATGACCAAAAACGGTCGACTCTATCTGCTCGTGAAAGCGTCGGTCGATCTCACTTTTTCAGATGACCATCACGAACTGGAGAATGTAAGCGTCGCTGTCTATCCGGAGTCTGGCGATGTTCCGGATCAAATCACCGCGGCGCGGGCCATCTATCAACCCACAACTTCAGTGATTTCATTTCTCGGCAACGTGAAGATCGAAACAAAAGACAAGTTGAAGGTGAACACCGAAAGCCTCTCGTTCGATCAGAATACTGAGGTTGCACAAACAGACGCGCCAGTTACGTTCGAAAGGGATAACGTCACCGGCAAATCAACCGGCGCGATGGTCGAACAGAAAACTAAGAAGCTCCAGTTGCACAAGGACGTTGAGGTTACAGTTGCGCCGAAGGCAGGTGCGGGCGGTCTATCGCCCAGATCCAGACCAGTAATCATCAAGGCGTCGAACGGAGTGTTTGAACAGCTTGCGTTGACGCTCAGCTTTTCCGGCGGCGTAACGGTTGAACAGGACACCGCAGTAATGAGTGGCGATGCCTTGTACGCATTCTTTAACAAACAACAGCAAGTGGAGCGTGCGGAGATTCGAGGCAATTCTTACCTAAGAACAATGGAGCCAGGTCGGGCCGCGGAATTGAAAGCTGTCGACATGGACTTCTTTCTCGACGGCGATCAACGTTTGCAGCGTGCTGCCGCGAGACAAAACATTACCTCGCGCACGCTCGACGGTGAATCAGACATGCAGTTGAGTGGCGCCACTGCTCTGGAGGTTCTTTTTCAAGCGCAGGATCAACGCAGCCTCTTGAAAGAAATGACCACGCAGGGACGCTCGATCGTGACGCTGTCGGCGCCGAAGTCAAAAACAACTGATGCGCAAGCGGCTAACAAGCGACTGACTGCTGATGTAGTGAAACTTGTCTGGCGAAGTACCGGACGCGATTTAGAGAAAGCGGAAGCTAACGGCAATGCTGAATTGTTGATTGATCCCGTGGTGCAAAATACTCGCGCCGACAGGAAAACGTTAATTGCTCCGCGATTCGACTGCGACTTCTTTGAGAGTGGCAATCTCACGCGACAGTGTACCGCAAGCGGCGGAGCCAAGGCTGTGGTGGATCCGGTTCAATCAGTTGCCGACCGCGGTACGAGAACGTTGACGTCACAGAAGATGACTGCATCTTTCTTGAAGGACACGCAAGATGTCGAACGAGTCGATGCCCAGGGCGATGGTAAGTTCAATGAACGAGATAGAAATGGAATAGCCGCAAACGTTTCCTTTACAACTGCTGACGAAACTGTTCGCTTGCGCGGCGGCGAACCGACAGTTTGGGATTCGCGGGGACGAACCAAAGCAGTTGAGATCGATTCTGATCTGACAAACGAGGTGTCGTACGGTCGCGGTCGTGTTAGCACTACCTACTACAGTCAGGAACAAACCAATGGCGCGACTCCGTTCACGAAGATTAAGAGTCCGGTTTATGTTGTCGCCGAACGCGCGGAGTTCCGACATGTTAGTGGTCTTGCTACCTACACCGGCAATGCCCGCGCCTGGCAAGACGACAACTTTGTTCGTGGCGACAAGCTTAACATTTATGTGAGCGACAAGAAGATGGATGCTGCCGGCCGCGTGCAAACAGCTGTCTACAACTCGAAGCGACGGATTGATGGGAACCCAACCGTTGTTCCTGTGTTCGCGACATCAGAGTCGATGTTCTATTCCGACACTGATCGCGTGATTCATTACGAGGGAGATGTCGATATCAAGCAGGGCCCTGATCGGATAACTGCCGGCGTCGCGGATGCCTATCTGATGCGCGACACAAACGAGATGGACAAGACAATCGCGCAGCGAAATGTTGTTCTTACGCAGCCAAATCGGAGAGGCACAGGCGATTGGATTCAATATACGACGGCCGATGAGATAGCCGTGTTGAAAGGTAATCCGGCACGCGTCGACGACACTGAACAGGGAAATACTGAAGGGGCTAGATTGACGGTGAATGTTCGAGACGGTAGAGTGACCGCCGACGACGCACGTGGACCACTATCGCCCGGTCGTGTGAGAACTTCACACAAGATCAAAAAGCCTTAAGTCGTCGATTTCTATGGTGCGAACCGAAGAATTGCAGATCGAAAAGAAGTCAGACTCAAAGCCAGACCCAACTCCGTCCACAGTACTCCCACAGAATTCCGCAAACTCATTACGCACCACACGTCTCGTCAAACACTATGGCAAACGAAGAGTTGTTGACGACGTAACTCTTCAAGTCAACACTGGAGAAGTTGTCGGTCTGCTTGGCGCAAACGGAGCAGGAAAAACGACGACCTTCTATATGATCGTCGGACTTGAGCGGCCTGATTCCGGTGCAGTTGAGTTAGGCGCGACGGACTTAACGAAGTTGCCGATGTATTTGCGAGCTCGCTTAGGCATCGGGTATCTACCTCAGGAGCCTTCAGTATTTCGCAAAATGACAGCGGCCCAAAATATCCTGGCAGTGCTGGAGACAATGGGTCTGAGACGTCGTGAGCAGTTGAAGCGGCTTGAAGAGTTGTTGGAAGAATTCGGCATTGGTCATGTACGCAACACGCGCGGCGACGCGCTGTCAGGAGGTGAACGCCGACGGACCGAGATCGCCCGAGCACTGGCAACCGAACCTCAATACATACTGCTGGATGAACCGTTCGCCGGCATTGATCCGAAAGCCGTGGACGACATTCAGAATGTCATACTTTATTTGCGGAACCGTGGCATTGGAATTTTGATAACAGACCACAATGTGCGCGAAACATTAGGAGTCACCGACCGAGCATATATAATGGCCGAGGGACGCATCTTTAGATCAGGTAAGCCCATGGACTTGACAGAAGATGCGGAGGTTCGCCGACTATATTTGGGTGAAAAATTCAGAATGTGAAGACCCCCGCAAAACCCCCGCTGATCGGTTATAATCTCCCTGCGCATCAAAGCGCACAATAAGCAAAAGTAAATCTGTTCTTAACGCATGTCTTTAAAACTAACCACCAGCCTCTCCCAACGCCTTGTTCTGACGCCTCAACTCCGCCAGCGGATTGAGATGCTTCAGATGACTTCGCTCGAGTTGACGGATCTCATTCAGCAGCAGCTGTTGGAGAACCCTGTTCTCGAAGAAGTGCCAAC
>DATJKB010000209.1:0-3407 GCA_035491875.1 Pyrinomonadaceae bacterium
ATCTCTGACGACGAGTTACAACGAAAGCTCGCCCGGCCAAACTCCCAGCGCTTTTCCTACATCACGTATGCATTACAACACGGCTGGTCACTTGATGAGATCTATCGACTCTCGCGAATCGATCGATGGTTTCTCGATCAAATTCAGCAGGTGATGGACATTCAGCGTGACATCGAAGGATCCAAGTTGGAAGAGATCGACGAAGAAGAACTTCGTGCTTTCAAGGAAGTGGCATTATCCGATCGACGTCTGGCCTATATCACCGAGCGCTCGGAAGATGAAGTTCGCGCATACAGAAAGAAGCTGAAGATCGTACCGGTCTACAAACGAGTGGATACTTGCGGCGCTGAATTCGAGTCACACACGCCCTACTTATATTCGACATACGAAACTGAAGACGAAGCCGAACCAACGGACCGGCGAAAGATCATTATTCTTGGTTCAGGTCCGAACCGTATCGGGCAGGGAATTGAGTTCGACTACTGTTGTTGTCATGCGTCGTTTGCTCTGCACGAAGCTGGCTTCGAAACGATTATGGTCAACTGCAATCCCGAAACAGTTTCAACCGACTACGATACTTCCGATCGTCTGTATTTCGAGCCACTGACTTTCGAAGACGTGATGAATATCGTCGACGTCGAGAAACCTGAGGGAGTGATTGTTCAGTTTGGCGGTCAGACACCGCTGAACCTGGCGATGCGGCTTCAATCAGCAGGCGTGCGCGTGATCGGAACTTCACCCGATTCAATTGATCTCGCTGAGGATCGAAAACGATTCGGTGCGCTTTTGAAGGAACTTGGGATTCCGCAGCCAGAGAACGGGATGGCAGCATCATTCGAAGAAGCGCGAGAAGTGGCTGAGAAGATCGGATATCCAGTGCTGGTGCGTCCCAGCTATGTGCTGGGTGGTCGCGCGATGGCAATCGTTTACGACGAAGAGGCACTTGAGTCGTATGTGAGAAACGCCGTTGGCTTTACGCCAGATCGCCCAGTGCTCATCGATAAGTTCCTGGAACAAGCGGCAGAGTTCGACGTCGATGCACTGGCCGACGACACGGCGTGTGTGATCGCCGGCATCCAGGAGCACATTGAGGAAGCCGGGATTCATTCGGGCGATTCATCGTGCGTTCTCCCTCCGGTTCGAATTGATCCTGAACACTTGGAAACAATGCGCCACTACACGCGCCGACTTGCGGAGGCGTTGTCAGTATCAGGTTTGATGAATATTCAGTTTGCGATTAAAGATGATCGCGTTTATGTGCTTGAAGTAAATCCGAGAGCATCGCGCACGGTGCCTTTCGTTTCGAAAGCGACAGGCGTCCCAATTGCTCGCATCGCCGCCCTCGTGATGGCAGGACAGAAGTTGAAAGACTTTAACTTGCCAGGTGAACTCACCGTGCAGCGTTTCTTTATCAAATCTCCAGTGTTTCCGTTTGTGAAGTTTCCCGGAGTGGATCCGATCTTAAGTCCGGAGATGCACTCGACCGGAGAAGTAATGGGAATTGGTGAAACGTTTGGCGAGGCATATGGCAAAGCGATGATGGGCGCCGGGCTGAGCTTGCCGTCAACCGGAAAAGCGTTTCTGAGTGTGAATGATGGCGACAAAGGAGCGGCCGTACTGATTGCTCGAAAGTTGGCACGACTTGGGTTTCAAATTGTGGCTACACTCGGAACAGCTGCGCGGCTGCGTGAAGTAGGGATCGAAGTTGAAAGCGTTTTCAAAGTAAATGAGGGTCGACCGAATATAGTCGACTTCATCAAACGTGGTGAGATCTCTTTAGTAATTAACACGCCGTTGGGAAGTGTCTCGCACTACGATGAACAGGCAATCCGCCGCGCGGCACTACTGTACAACGTGCCCTGCGTAACGACGATGACAGGTGCGAGAGCCCTGGTCGAGTCGATCGCATCACGTAAGGAAAATGAAAGGCCGTCTGTTCATTCGCTTCAAGAGCTCCACACAATGCGCGACGCTGTGTCGTCTGTATGAGAAGGAAATAAATTTGCAGTGGGATGAAGTCAGTATCCCGGCACGTCACGATAGCGGGTGTTGCTATTCAGTACCATTCGCGGTAGCGGATGGCCTAGACTCAAGATGCGCTACCGTCTCTCTTCAATGACCGAGCCGACACGGAAGAATGGTGCTTGACTCCAGGCCATCCGCTACCACGAATGGTACTGAATAAGCTTCGCACCCACCGCTATCCCGACGCGTCGGGATACTGACTTCATCCCACAGCAAACTTCAGCAGTCCCTTGGTCGTCGCTACATGAACACAGACGAAGATATTCGCCGAATCTTTGCGGGGTGCCGAACGATTGCTGTCGTAGGCCTTTCGTCTAAATCCGACAGGCCCTCGAATGGTGTCGCGTCGTACATGCAAGACCTTGGTTATGAAGTCATCGCCGTTAATCCGAATGAAACGGAGGTATTCGGAAAAACAGCCTATCCTGATCTCGCTTCAGTTCCGAAAGAAATAGACCTGGTTGATATCTTCCGCAGATCGGATGAGGCAGGGAAGGTAGTCGATCAGGCAATCGCCGTCCGCGCCAAGGCGGTTTGGATGCAGGAAGGTGTTATTGATCGAGAGGCGGCTAAGCGCGCGGCTGATGCAGGGTTGATGGTTGTTATGGATCGCTGTTGGTTGAAGGAACGCAGACGCTTGCGATAGTCCATGAGTGAGATTCGATCAGTAGTTATTACAGTCAGTGACGCGTGTGCTCGAGGTGAGCGAGAAGACGCATCCGGCGCGGCACTTGTAGAGTTGCTCGAGGGCATTGGCGCCACGGTTGTCGAGCACAAAATCATGTCCGACGACCTTGATCCATTGTCTGAATCTTTGCGGCAATTTGCAGGGCGCCCTGATGTCAATTTGATTCTGACGACTGGTGGAACTGGCTTCGGTCCAAGAGATAACACGCCGGAAGCGACTCGTCGGGTCATCGAGCGTGAGGCGCAGGGATTGTCTGAAGCGATGAGAGCGGAGACTTTGAAGCAAACGCCAATGGCGATGATCTCGAGAGGTGTTTCTGGCGTTTGTTCGGCGACATTGATTATCAATCTGCCTGGTTCACCAAAGGCGGTACGTGAAAGTTTTGCTGTAATCAAACCCGTACTCTCGCACGCCGTTGATTTACTTGCCGGTAAAACTGAACACAAAGCTTAATGTCCGATATGCTTCAGCTCGTCGGCGAGTCAGCGACCTGGTAACTCACGCTCCCAGAAACCGCTCGAGCAAATGTCCGACATGCTTCAGCTTGTCGGTGAGCTATATCAACTCAAGGTCCCAGAAATTGCTTAGCCTTGCATTTATTCGACAGCTGACCGACAAGCTGAAGCATGTCGGACATTTGGATGCGTGATTTCTGGGAGCTTGAGTTGATTCGACAGTTGACCGACAAGCTGAA
>DATJKB010000210.1:0-10436 GCA_035491875.1 Pyrinomonadaceae bacterium
ATCGTGGTCCAACGGTGTTTGACTAACCCAACAAATCAGAAGGGTATAGCCAATCGTACTCACCACTTCTAACTTGTATTCCCCGAGGAAAGAAGCTCTTTAGCTTCCCGCCAATCCTCTGCCATACGTTCCAGGGAAGGCTTATACCTCTCGAAATCCTGTTGCACTAAATTCGCAGTCGATTGAGTCACAACAAAAGCAGGCTTCTGTTCAGAGTTATCATCGGGTTTGGACATTTCGAACAGCTCGGTAGTGTCGTTATCAATTATGACGGGCACACAGCACCACGTTAGGTTTTCCTGACCCTCAATCATTACATCTTGAGTTTGGGCCTCCGCAAGGTGGGGCTCAAACATGTATGACGGGTCGATGCCAGCCCTGTTTGCCACATCCACACCCTCTTGGACAAGTTTACGGCCGTCGCTTAAAGCTCCTGCCTTGCTCTGAGCTCGACGCTTCATAGACGCGGGCTGATTAATCATCTTGATATTAGACCGAGCTGGTGGCGCTGCGGCGGCGCCAGTGTACTGCTGGAAGACCCCCCTGAGCGGATTCATCCAATCCATCTGGTTTGACCTCCGATGTTAGTGTGCTGCAAAAACTCTGAACGTGAAGGTAGCTGAACTGATTGGAGTGGCGGAGGTATAGAGACCTCCACTACTCCAAGAGCGTTGAGTGCCGTCCTTCTGCTTTTGTTCTCAGGACTTAGCGGGAATGGTCAACTGCTGTCCGACCTGAATCATGTCTGGGTCTTTTAACTTGTCGCGGTTGGCGTAAAAGATACCCATGTATTCGTTCGAGTCGCCATATAGTTCCTTGCTGATCTTCGAAAGAGTATCGCCAGGTTTGACTGTATATGTCTGACCGCCACTAACACCGCCGACTGCTGCTCCCATAGTGCGGCTCGAATCAACGGTGATGTCCGCTGTTATGTCATCCTGAGTCGGGCTCACGAGCTTCACCTGATCCCAGAATTTATTCTTCGCCTCTTCTGTAGGCGCAGTGCCCTTGATGAAAAGCTTGTTGTCCTGCACATGCAGGTTCTGGAATTGAACGTGCTGCTGATCGGCGGTCGTCAGTACCGTCTGGTACTTCTGTTTCAACTCGCTAAAGCGTTTGTCCGCATCGGGCTGTTGGCTGGCTGATCCGGCACCAGGTCCGAACATCTTGTCAAATAATCCCATCGAGTAATCTCCTTGGAAGTTGAGCTGTTGGTTTCAGATATTCCAGAAGATTCCAGAAGGGCTGAGAATAGAGTTAAGCTGCTACTCGGTTCTCCGCTACCTTACACTTTAAACTCGTATATAGCAAGTGCAGAATATATTCCCCATACAGGATAGCCTCTATGTGGTAAATATGTGACACGTAGGTGATGCCTAAGGCCTAGCGAGTTGGGAGTGTTCGGGCGACGAAGACCGTGGCCTAAATTGGTACCACCGATCGCAAATAGAGTGCGTTTTCTCTTCACTCGCCACTCCTTCTTAAAGATCAAGAGGTAGGCTAAATACTGGCACTCCTGCCATCTTCGCGAACCTTAATCGAATTCCCGCACCCTAACTCGAATCTTTGGTTTGGTCCGGCCGCGGGCATGGTTCTTGCGACACAACATGCCTGAAAAGACACTTCAAAACAGAAAAGACAGTTACAAGCCCCAGGCGGGATTACAAGTAAAGAGACCAGAGTGATGGACCAATCAGAGAAGCCTGGTTGAATGTGCACTGTGTGTGCTAACCCACAGCTGACGATGACATCACGTATAAGAAGGGTTTCGCGAGGACGATTCACTGGGATTAGAAGAAGGAGAATCTTATGAACAAGATCAAAGTATGGCCGCACATTACGATTATCGCAGTGGTAGTTGCGCTCATCGCTGGGTTAGGCGTGGCCTTCTGGATGAAGCAAGAGCCGACCGCATCCGCTGAGGAGCTGCCCTACGCTGCCCGCATACAACGAGTGGATGGTGAGGTCGCCTTCAGCGATAGCCTCCCCAGCACTGACGCCAATGATGCGAATGCCGTGTGGGTAGCCGCTACTCCGAATCAACCCTTCTCAGCAGGAGATCGGATCTACACGCGTGATAACTCGCGCACCTCGTTGGCGTTTGGCGGACGTAGTTTCGCGCGGCTCGGACCAAACACTTCACTTGACGTAGTGTCGCTTGAAGACCGCCGCACTCAGCTCGCGCTCCGCGACGGCTCGGCAATGTTCGACGTCGGGTATTTAGCACCAAACGAGGTCTTTGAAGTAGCCACTCCCCACGGCGCGGTGAACTTTAATCAGCCCGGGCTTTACAACCTCGGTTTCGACAGTAACGGCGGTGTTGTTGTCTCAGTGCTGAGCGGACTGGCGCGGGTAGTTGGGCTAGCGGGTTCTGGGGAAATTAGTAAAGGTGAAATGCTGACGCTCGTGGGCCAGACTGTGACCGAAGGTGCGCTTTCACGTTTGAATGGCCAGGATGCTGGATATCTCGTGGACGACTATTACCGATATCAATATCCGAATTCTTACGACGGTCGTTACAACAACTACGACGCCTATCTTAGTGATCCTTACTATTACGATCCTTACCGGCGCAACGTAAGTTATCAGTATGCGAGTTCAACCATTCCAGGCATCAACGATTTGGATTACTACGGCGACTGGAAGAATGTTGACGGTTATGGCTATGCCTGGAGACCGCGGGTCGATTCCGGCTGGGTCCCTTATCAGCAGGGTCAGTGGACCAACGACTATCCGTATGGGCCCACCTGGGTTTCAAGTGAGCCATGGGGCTATGCGCCTTATCACTATGGACGTTGGGCCAACGTGGGTAACCAGTGGTACTGGATTCCTGATGCGGTGAACACGACGCCGGCTTATGCCCCGGCCCTCGTTGCCTTCGTTCCGCTAAACGACTCCAACCAAATCGGCTGGTTTCCGCTTGGGCCGGGCGACAGTTATGCGCCGCGCTATTATGACTCTAACTGGCAGCCGCGTTATCTCACACAGGCGAATGCGGTGCCTGGGCAGCTTATCAATTTTGGCATACCTGGCGCAGTCACCGTTGTGTCACTGGATGCTTTCGGTCGCGCTATCGATCCGCGCAGTCTCAGAAGGATTGATCCGCAGTTGTTGGCATCAGTGAGGCCAACGCTCGATCCTTTGACACTGACTCCGCTTCGAAACGCAGTTATCCACTCGGCGTGGGGACGTGGCAAGATTGATCTGCCGCCTGGCATCGCGAAGAAGCTCGAGGGTACCCGCGTTTTTGTGGGCGGCGATATTAGGGAGTCGCGGTTTAGGAAGGACGTGGCGAAGTCGATGCGCGTGGAACGTGTTTCCGACACGGCCAGGAATCAAAAGTTCAAGGTTAAGGACGAGCGGCAGGTGCGTAAGCTTGAGCAGCAACAAACAAAGGAGACGCGTGCTCAGGATAAGTCCCAGCCCAAAGCTCAACAGCAACAGCAGGGAGAACGAGTTGGCGACCCCGCGAAGCAGCGTTCTCGAGCGACGTCAAAACAGGAACCGAAGAAGGGATCTCCGGCTCAGCCAAGTGGACAGGGTCATGACAAAGGAGGAAAAGGGAAAGGTAAAGGAAAGCCGTAAGACAAACCGGGATCCCGGCGCCGGCAGCCTGCGTAGGTAGTCGAAGTGGGAGCCGGCGTAAGCCCCACATGCAAATGTAATCCGAGGCAAAGTCCTGTGACGTCAATCTCCAAGTGGCCAATACGTGACCAAAAATAACCGCACGCGACGTATACGGGATCGTAAGGAATGGGAAAGAACCGGAAAACCTCGATTTTTCTTCGGTGGCTGCAACTTTCCGAAAAGGCAAATACTTACGTTTTTGCCGGAAGTCTAATTCACAATGCGGAGGTCAGGGGTTCGATCCTCTGCTCCACCAGTAACTCTCGTCCCGGGCAATTTGGATGGGCATCAACAAAGGCAAAGCCCGCGATGAAGTATTCCATCGCAGGCTTTGACAGTCTCAGTTAATTGCGAACTGTCACTTAGTAACGCGCGCCGCCGCCATTACTGGCGCCACCGCCATAGCGACTCTCTCGGGGCTTGGCCTCATTGACCTTGAGCGTGCGCCCGCCCAACTCGGTGCCATTGAACTGCTGTATGGCAGCGGCGCCTTCTTCCTTCGTTTGCATCTCGACGAAGCCAAAGCCGCGTGAGCGACCGGTTTCGCGATCTTCAATCAAGGATACGTTTTCGACAGTGCCCGCTTGCGCGAACAGTGTCTGTAGATCGTTGCTCGACGTTTCAAACGCGAGGTTACCAACATAGAGTTTCGTAGACATTTTTTTCTTACCTTTTGCCCTCTGGGGCTTAACAGAAGCCGCATGCGGAACATGGTGCTTCCCAATTTGCTAAGGACGCTGGGATTTACACATCCATGCCGCCGGGCAATGCCCGTGGCTTTCCATCTTCCTGTAGCTCAGAAATGAGGGCTTCAGTTGTCAGCATTAAGCCCGCGATTGATGCGGCATTTTGCAATGCGCAACGCGTGACTTTCGCGGGATCGATAATCCCCGCGGCAACCAGGTCCTCAAAAGTTTCAGTGGCGGCGTTGTAGCCGAAGTTGGCGTCTTTGTTGGCGCGGACTTTTTCGAGTATCACCGCGCCTTCCTTGCCGGCGTTCTGTACGATCTGGCGTAACGGCTCTTCAAGCGCGCGCTTTACTATCTGCACACCGATTTCCTCATCGGCGTCGCCGGCGGACTCACCGTCCTCGTTAACCTCGAAGATTTTGAACTTGTCCAACGCCTTGCCGGCCCGAATCAGGGCCACTCCGCCGCCGGCCACAATGCCTTCTTCAACAGCCGCGCGAGTCGCGTTCATTGCGTCTTCAACGCGCGCTTTCTTCTCTTTCAATTCAGTTTCAGTGGCCGCGCCTACGCGAATCACTGCGACACCGCCAACCAGTTTCGCGAGTCGCTCCTGCAATTTCTCTCGGTCATAGTCTGACGACGCATCTTCAATTTGGGCTTTTAGCGTTTTCACGCGACCTTTTAGGTCATCCTTACTGCCGGCGCCGTCAATGATGATCGTGTTGTCTTTATCGATCGTTACCTTCTTGGCCCGTCCCAGATCTTCGACTTTGACATTTTCCAGTTTAATGCCGAGGTCTTCGCTGATCACTTTGCCGCCGGTCAGAATAGCGATGTCCTGCAGCAGCTCCTTGCGTCGATCGCCGAAGCCTGGCGCTTTAACTGCCGCCACGCTGATCGTGCCGCGCAATCTGTTGACCACTAGCGTGGCCAGAGCTTCTCCTTCAACATCCTCCGCGACAATCAGGATCGGCCTACCCAACTTGGCGACCTGCTCCAAAATGGGCAGCAAATCTCTCATTGCAGAAATTTTATTCTGGCTCAACAGAACGACTGGATCTTCAAGAACGGCTTCCATCTTTTCGGCGTTGGTGACGAAGTAAGGTGACAGGTAGCCGCGATCAAACTGCATCCCTTCGACAAATTCCAGATCCGTCTCCATCGTCTTCGCGTCTTCAACGGTAATCACTCCATCTTTGCCAACCTTCGTCATCGCTTCGGCAATCAACTCGCCGATCGCTGCGTCTCCGTTTGCAGAGATCGTGCCGACCTGCGCAATCATCTCGCCCGCAACCGGCTTGGCCAATTTCTTAATTGCCGCAGTCGCGCGTTCAACTGCCTTGTCGATGCCACGCTTCAGGGCCATCGGGTTTGCACCCGCGGCGACGGTCTTCACGCCTTCGCGATAAATCGCCTGGGCTAGCACGGTGGCGGTGGTTGTACCATCACCGGCAACGTCGCTGGTCTTCGACGCTACCTCGCGCACCATTTGTGCACCCATGTTTTCGAGCGAGTCTTTGAGGTCAATCTCTTTTGCGACGGTCACACCGTCTTTGGTGATTGTCGGGCTGCCGTACGCTTTACCAAGGACGACATTGCGTCCCTTTGGACCAAGCGTGATTTTCACCGCGTCGGCGAGTTGATTGACGCCACGCAGAATTGCTGCTCGAGACTCTTCACCATGAACTATTTGCTTTGCCATAACTTTCTTCTTTCTCCTAATCAAGACTGTCAGTTAATGCCGGAACATATCAGCCTCAGATGAACACGGACACCACAAATGAGGCAGACTGAATTATGTTTGGATCCAAATGTGTTTCCGTTTTATCCGAGGCTCTTGTGCTTGCCACCCGCTGCGGCGCCTGCGCGCGTAATAACTCCTAGAATTTCATCCTCGCGCATAATCAGCAGTTCCTCACCATCAATCTTGATTTCCGAGTTGCTGTACTTGCCAAAAAGAACCCGGTCGCCCTTTTTAACGTCCAATGGCTGGCGCGTTCCGTCATCTTTGTACTTTCCCAGTCCGGCCGCGATTACTTCACCTTCCTGCGGTTTTTCCTTCGCGCTGTCAGGGATAATGATACCTCCGCGAATCTGCTCGCCTTCGTCAATGCGTTTCACAATCACGCGATCATGTAGTGGTGTGATGTTCGTCGTCATGTCTGGTTATCTTCCTTTATGGACCTTTCACCATTCTGGTCTCCGTTGCGAAACAAATCGCCACAATGCTAGTCCAGAGACTATCTGGTGAGGTTATCAAGGCCTTCTTAGTGATTGAGCTGTTGGATTATCAGGTTGTCTGGAAGATCCCAGAAGATCTGAGAGCGGAGTAAGCTGGACTCGGTTCGATGACCAGCTTACGCTGAGGCGCCCTATATGTCAAATGCAGGATATATTTCGCACCCAGATATGTTCCGGGGGCCGAGTCATGAGGGTTATTGAGCGCCTACGCGTCTGGCGGATCCAGTGGGTCATTGAACATACTGTCGAAGGCTTGAAGAGATTTTTTTTTGACGTGATTCTGACGTGGCGTGAAGGACACGAGCTTCTCCAACGCTTGCCGCTAAGCTAATAAAAGAAGGCCGCCGCACGCTGGCAGCGTTCTCGCCTGGAGGCGCACGGACCAAAAACTTTAAGGTGCAGCTGAAGGCAAAGAAAGTATTAATGTCAATACTCTGGATCTCCGAAAGTTTTTTGTTTTCGACTCAACAGGTAACTACACGATTCGAGACTGGCGGCTGTTTTTGCCAACTGGCCAATACTCGGACATTTTTTCTGGCGCTGAGCGTGATTGCCTAAGATTTATTTGCCTGCCTTCATCAACTCCCGGTAGAAGCCCTGCAAGGTGTAAAAGGCCTGCTTCCTCTCACCACGACTAGAAATCAACCCTTTGCGATTGTAGAAATCTTGTATCCGCGGCAATGGCCTTCGTGGCGAGCGAAAGTCAGTCAGTATCCACGGCGATATCCCCCGGAGCGATGGAATCTTCTTAAGCATGGAAATCTGATGCTCGTACAGATCTCTCTGGTACTCTTCGGTCCATCTCACACTTTTGTCGCCATGGTGACCAAAGAGGGCATCCGCTCCGAACTCACTGATGACGAGCGGCTTGTTCAGCGTCGTCTTCCATGTCAGGCGGTCGGCCTTCTGGGGTAGACCGTCGTACCAGCCGACATATTCATTACAGGCGAGCACATCGAGATATTCTCCGAGAGGATCGTCGACAACTTGAGTGTTTGGATCTGCATAACGGCGCTCGTTGGCTGCGGTTACAAGGCGCGTAGGATCGAGGGAACGGGCGTGGTCGATTAAGCCTTTCAGGAACTTGTTGCGTGCGGCGCTGACCGGCGTTTCGTTTGCCACAGACCAGAGGATAACGGACGCTTTGTTCTTGTCCCGCGTGATGCTTTCGCCAAGTTGGTTCCTGGCATTCGCGAAGGTTTCAGGGTTGTCCCAGATAATGGTCCAATAGACGGGAATCTCGGACCAGACCATGATCCCCATCTCATCCGCCAGTCTGGTCATGTGCTCGTTATGCGGGTAGTGGGCCAGCCGGACAAAATTGCAGCCTAACTCTTTGGCCCACGTCAGTAGCACCCGTGCATCATCTTCACTGAACGCGCGACCACGGCGCAGAGGCGATTCCTCATGAATGCAGATGCCACGCAAAAAAATTGACTTGCCGTTCAGGAGAATGTCAGTCCCGCGGGTCTCTAAACTACGGAAACCGATGCGCTCGCTGACTGCATCGGCGTCACACGCCAGTTTGACTTCATAGAGCTTTGGATTCTCAGGCGACCAGAGATCTAGACGGGATTTAAAGCTGACGGGTGCATAACCATTGGCATCAGTGGTGACTGACTGCTTAATACGAGCTTCTGGTATTTCGATCGTGACCGTTTTCCCGGCGCTTGCGTTGTTCATTCTGACCCAGCCGGCGATCTCATCAGTTGAACCTTTCTTCAGTTGTAAAAAATAGTCCTGGATGAAAGTGTCAGGCACTTCAATGAGAACGACCTCGCGGGTTAGACCACCGTAATTCCACCAATCGGTGTTCAGCGTTGGCACGGCGTCGCGTCGCCGCTTGTTATCTACTTTAACGATCAGGAAATTATCTTTATCTCGAACAAGACTCGTGAGTTCGAAGTTGAATGGAGTGAATCCGCCTTCGTGGCGGCCGAGTTTCTGGCCGTTCAGATAGACATCCGCCTGGTAGTTCGCCGCTCCGAAATAGACGAACAAGCGAGTGTGACTCTTCTTCTGATAATCGAAGGACTTCTTGTACCAAATGGTGCCTTCGTAGAAGAGTAATCTCTGGTCCTGCGAATTCCAGTCTCCCGGAACATCCAATTGTGGCGAAGAATCAAAATCGTATTCGACCAGGTCGCTCGGGCTCTTAGGTTTCGTGTTAGTGAAATACCCGTCGCTGCGCGGTTGATAGCGATAATCGTAATAACCAGTCTCATAGGGGTCAATAATTGTTTGCCACCGCCCGCCGAGATTCATCGTCTGCCGACCATCGACATTCGTGATCAATGGGGTCTGTGCAAAAGGCTGACCCGTTGTGATCAAAATGAAAACGGTGGCCAAAAGCATCCCCAGGGTTAGCTTCATGGTTATCTCCGATCAAAGAAGATGTTGGCGCATCGCTATGATTAACGACGCGCCAACATGAAGAAACAAAAGCGATCCGCGTCCCGCAACTCATTCGCTTTGCGGTATACCTTGAGGAATACTTCTTGAGACAAATCCTCCGCTATGTGAGTAGCTAACCCATGAAGCAGGAAGAAGCGTTGGATACGCACACAAAAGACCGCGAACAAGGGCGCAAAAGATTCCTCCGTACGGTGCTTCAAGAAAGTCTCGACAACTCTCTTGTCTTCCAATGTCCGTTCGTCTCGAGCGCTCATTACTAAAGACGTTTGATTTAGCTGTTTTGTTGTGACGTCAAGAAAAGGACATGAGCAGGGTAGCCCGCTTCACGCAAGTATCATAGGCTTTCCCCCGAAATATTGATATATCCTGAGCGTGGCAGTGAGGCGGCGCGGCGTCATTCGATTGGCGCTTCAATCTCCGCCTACCGTACTCTTCAGCGAACCTATTTTGAGAATTCATCGGCGAAAATTCGTTGAAAAATGAACAGCACATGACGTATCCGTGATGGGAGGCGATGGGAAAGAACCGCAGAACTCTTAATCTCCGAGGCTGACACACTGCTGTATTGAAACGAAAAAAGATCGAACGCCACTACAATTGGAGGGAGTATGACATTGCGTTTGGCTGTCGTCGTGTTCTGCCTGTTGGCTGTCTTGGCGAGTCATGTGGTCCAACGATCTGATGCGTCGGCTGTAAGCAACGCCGATCGTCAAGCAGACTCGGCCAGCATCGAGAAGCTCCACCAGCAGGATATAGCCGCTACGCTGTCGCGAGATCCTGTTGCCCTGACGAACTTGTGGACCGATGACGCCGTGCGACTCAGGTCGGGCCAGCCGCCTGAGCTTGGCAAGAAAGCGATTCAAGAGAGCAACCAACGTTGGGCCGCTTTGCCAGGCATCAAGGTGGTGAGCTACGTTCCAGAAACCAAGGACTTGACGATACTCAAAGGCTGGGCGATCGAGTGGGGTTACGTCACTGGTTCATATGCCGAGTCGCCGGGTGGCGAGCCGAAGCAGATTCGTGGCACGAGGCTGATGGTCCTGAAGAAGATGCCGAACGGCAGCTGGAAATGTTTCCGCGGGATGGGCGGTCCGACGTTCACCGCCCCGTTGCCAGGGCAAGTGGTTCAGGCACCGGCCGCGTCGGCTGAAAGCGTCACGGGGGGCAGCGCTGCAGACCGCGCCGCCATCGAGAAGCTCCGCCAACAGGACGTCGCCGCTACGTTCTCGCGAGATCCTGTTGCGTTAACGGCTTATTATACCGATGACGCCGTGCGCCTCGGCCCAGTCCCGCCGGCAGAAGTCGGCAAGCAAGTGATCTTCGAGAGCAACCAACGCCTGACCGCTAACAAAGACTTCAAGGTGCTGAGCTACGTCCCGGAATACAAGGAGTTGATTTTTCTGAATGCTGCGTGGGCAGTCGAGTGGCGTCCGTTCACCGGCTCGTTTACCACATCGCCAGGTG
>DATJKB010000211.1:0-2157 GCA_035491875.1 Pyrinomonadaceae bacterium
GCGAGAGTCCATTTACCAGGAAAAAGCTTGAGAAACCGGCGACGATTCTCCAGAATGTTCTCCGCTGTATCTTCATTGAAACCGGCGAGGCTCAACGCAGCGTCGGGCATTGGGCTAACGCCTCCGAGACGCGTGGAGAAACCATTAACGAATCCATCCTGCTCGAGCGGCACGCAAACAAGTGCTCTTACACCTTCTGACTCGCGCCAGTAAAAGCCGGCTCGAGCGACTTCAGCTTCAGTTGTGATTGTTTCCATCGGTATAGACATTATCGAAGTTGCGCGGATTCGCGAAGTCTTGCTCCGCACGCCGCGATTTACAGAACGCGTGTTCACCCCTGCGGAGCGCGCGTATTGCGATGGCCGCGGCGCTGTTTCAGCACAACATTATGCCGCGCGTTTTGCAGCAAAAGAAGCAGCACTTAAAGCATTACAAACTGGCTGGCGTGGAGGAATCAGTTGGCAGGACGTTGAGGTGGCTGCTCATGAGAGTGGCGCACCGTATTTGATCTTCTCAGGACAAGCACTGGAGATTTTTCAAAAGACCGGAGCGACGGCGACCCACCTTTCAATTTCGCATACGACTCAACACGCCATTGCCCAGGTCGTTTTGGAGCGGTAAGCATTTAGACAGGATTCCACGATTTCAAGATTCCAAGATTTGAACTGTGAAATCCTGCAATCTTGAAATCCTGACATCCTGTGTAATGTTTAGCGCATTTCGTTCACCAGGGATCTGCGACCTTGGGCGTCGACGTTTACGCGCGTCGATCGGTAGGGATTCCATTCCGGCAGCACCGTTCCACGTTTTTGCTTGGGCGCTTCAGCCACTTCCGATTTCTCTTCGTAAACTTCGTCCGCAAATGGACTCGTTGAAGGCGGGATATTCTCGTGCAGATAACACTCCAAGTGTGGTGAAGTTCGTTCAGTCACGGCAATCAATTCGCGCAAAGGACAATTCACTGTCGATATTAGGCCCGTTGCGGAGTCGATCTCGACAAACTCAACGCCTTCGGGGCACTCGAAATTTTCGCCACCGAGATCCGGTCGCATCTCAACAGCACCACTTATGAATTCAGACCATGCCGGCAATGCAGCCTCGGCGCCAGTCAATCCGAGTTGACGATTGTCGTCGAACCCGATCCACACAGCGCACACTAGATTCGGCGTATAACCAACAAACCAACCATCGTGCGACGTGCCAGTTTTTCCTGCGAGCGCAGTTCCCTTCGCCGTACCACGAGCTTTCTTTGCCGTGCCGCGCTCAATCACGGCACCGAGCATGTTCGTAATCATGTAAGCAGTCGTCGGACTGACTATTTGCTTCGCATCTATTGGGTCGTTATGAGATCCCGGGGGCTCCCCGATGCTGCTGATTACGCGGGGTGTTACGTGAACGCCGCCGTTCACAAAAGTCGCATAAGCGGAGGCGAGCTGTAACGGAGTAACTTCTTTGGTCCCAAGAGCCAGCGACGGATAACGTTCAGGTTTCGGTAGGCCAAACTGCTCTGCGAGGTTGGCAATGCGTGCGAGTCCTGTTTGCAGGGCAACATCAACAGTCACAACGTTCAACGACTTCACCAGGCCCGTGCGCATCGGCACTTCCTGCATTGAATAACCGCCACCGTAGTTGGCGGGCCGGTACGTCTTGTTTCGGTCGTAGACGAATTCGCGCGGAGCATCCATGAACGGTTGTACCGGCGACAAGCCGTCTTCCAATGCAGCCGCATAGACGAATGGTTTGAAAGTTGATCCAGGCTGACGACGAGCATCAGTTGCGCGATTCATTTGTGAATCGGCATACGCGCGTCCTCCGACCATTGCGAGCACATCGCCGGTCCTGGGATTGAGCGCGACGAGCGCAGCTTGCGGCTTCACACCTCGCTTCGCGTAATTGCTATCAAGACGATCGAGTTGATGTTTCAAGGCAGCTTCAGCCAACTGCTGCAAGTCGAGATCGATAGTCGTGTAGAGCCGATTTGTTAAGCCTGAACCATCCAATTCTGCATCAGCTTCCCGAACGACATAATCGACGAAGTACGGTGCGAGCGAATTTGTGTCGGTGACAGTTGCTGTAATGGTTATTGGTTCACTCGAGGCGGCCTGAGCTTGTTCGATCGAAATGAAGCCGGAGCGCTGCATCGCGTCGAGCACTGCG
>DATJKB010000212.1:0-5754 GCA_035491875.1 Pyrinomonadaceae bacterium
CACAACCACGAGCGGTGTTGCCCAGACGGGTACACGTCGTTTCGGTCTCACCGAAGACGGTGTGATGCGTGGCGACACAACAATCGGAACTGACCCCTCCACCCGTGCTTTGATTTCCGGAATGGGTGTTCTCGGTAACTAATGCGCTACTGATTCATCGAAAAGATTCGGGGGCAGAGATTGTTTTCTCTGCCCTTCTTTTTTAAGTCACCCTCAAAATTTCCACCCCCCGCGTCACCACAAGGTTTACACTTCACTCAGATGAGCTCTCGTGCGGTTTCAAATACCAACTCGATCCTCCGGGCTTTTGAGTTTCATTCGGAGTCACGCCAGTTAGCACTCGTCGTTGCCGTTTCAGCCGCTATCATTCTTCCGGCAGTCTTCTTTGGTATCCCTTCCAACCTCGACCTCAGGAATCACTTTCGCTTTGCGCTTCCTTTCTACGACGCCGTGACGGGCGGTGACCTGTATCCAGGATGGTTGGCTGAATCGAACGATGGTTACGGTGACGCGAGCTTTCGGTTTTATCCTCCGGCCCTCTATTACCTGATGACGGCCGTGCGGCTCATTACCAGTAATTGGTATGCAGCGACGCTGATCACTTTTTGTCTCCTGTTTGTCGCAGGCGCTGTTGGTGTTTATTTGTGGACCAAGTCGCTTTTCGGTTCGCGTATCGGAATGTGGGCGGCGATTGTATTCACGTTAGCACCTTATCACCTCAACCAGTTTTATCAGGCCTCGTTGCTAGCGGAGTTTGCGGCCTGTTCTGTTCTACCGTTCACGCTTTGGTTTGTTGAGCGAACATGTCAGAAACAATCCGCTACCAACATCGCCGGACTCGCTGTTACCTATGCACTGCTGATTCTGACCCATCTACCACTCACGGTGCTCGGTTCGTTGGCGTTACTCGTCTACGCCCTGTGCAGACTGCGGCGTGACAGCTGGAAACGGACACTACCGGCGCTGACATCTGCCGTCTTACTAGGACTGTTGTTGAGTTCGTTTTACTGGGTGACGATGATTGCAGAGAAGAATTGGATTCGAGCCGATCAAGTCCAACGTGAGTCGTCGGTTGATTACCGCCTGAACTTTTTGTTTTCGACTTTCTCTCCTGACAACCTCAACGTTTGGTGGATGAACATCCTGATGTTTTCATCCGCTCTGATGTTTGCACCTGCGCTGATTCTTCTCTGGAAACGATACAGACAAGGAGGGAACAACCAACTACGCACGGTCCTGATATTGCTCACTTTTGCTCTCTTAATGGCGACACAGCTGACGCTTCCAATTTGGAACCGGGTCAAGCCGCTCCAGGAAACGCAGTTTCCCTGGCGCTGGCTCGCCGTTGTGTCGATCGTGGGACCGTTGCTGGTGGCAGTTTCCCTTCCATCGTGGTTCGAAGTCGCACGCAGCAAGATGCGGCCACTGTTTTTGATCGCGATGGCCGGAATGCTCGTGTCACTCACCTTCTCGCTCTCGCATATTGTTCGCGAGGCAAAGTTTCTTCCAGCACCGGAGTTCGCTTCCACCTTGGCGTCAGTTAGAGGTTCTGAAGGCGTGGGCCAGTGGCTACCGGTAATGGCCCAGAAACATGTCAAAGAGATCAGCGGCGATATCGAACTCGCGGGCCGGCAATTTGAAACCGTCTTGAAATCCCCTGAGAAGCGCGTCTTTTCGGTCGCCGCAGGGACGGCTGGAGATGCACGCGTACGGACTTATTACTATCCGCATTGGCGCGCCTCCGCTGGTCAACAAAAACTCGCGGTTCGCCCGACGGATGATGGTGTCCTGCTCGTAAGTGTGCCTTCGGAAGCAACGACGATCACGGTAGAGTTCGTCGAGCCACAACGAACACGAATCACAGCGATTGTCTCTATGGCTGGGTTATTAATCGCCGCGAGTTTGATCTTCTTCGGCGGGCGACGCAAATATTCAGCATCCCGACGTGTCGGGATACCGGATGGACAACCTGAACCGCGGCTTGAATCCTGACAATCCGCTACCCCGACACGTCGGGGTACTGAATCCGAGTCCGCCATCCGAACCACAAACTCTCTGAAGTGAAAACTACAGAAAACGAATTGATTGACGCTCGTTATCACAAATCGCCTGTGGGATTCGTGCGTAGCTTCATTTTCGGAATCAACGACAAAAAAGCTGTGCTAATACTTTTTGGATTCGCGGCACTGTTGATGTTACCGATTGCGGTCTGGGGCATTCCTGAAGGCGCTGACCTGCCAAATCATTATCGCTACGCCATGCCATTTTATGACTCGATCCTGAAAGGCGATTTTTACCCGGGCTGGCTCGCTGAATCCAATGCCGGTTACGGTGATGCGCGCTTTCGATTCTATCCGCCAGGTCTGTATTACCTTCTCGCGCTATTCAAACCGCTGGCTGGTTGGTTCGGCTCTAGTTTGATCACATTCGTTCTGCTATCCGCTCTGGGCAGTTTGGGCGTTTACTTCTGGGCACGCGCTTTTCTCGAACATCAATTCGCACTGGTCGCTGCCGTTCTGTACGCGATCGCGCCTTATCATCTGAACGAGCTTTACCAGGCTTCGCTATTATCGGAATACGCCGCCTGTGCGGCGCTGCCATTTGTCTTCGCATTCATTGATCGCATCTGTGAACGGAAGCGGATGATCGACGTCGCCGGTCTCGCCGCTGCCTATGCATTATTGATACTGAGCAACTTGCCATTAGCCGTAATCGGATCATTGGCCGCCCTGGTATTTACTCTCGTTCGAGTTACGGGCAAGGCTGCACTTCGCGTTGATATGCGGCTAGCCCTGGGAGTGTTTATTGGCCTGGCGGCGAGCGCCTTCTACTGGATGAGGATGCTATCTGAACTTCCCTGGATAAAAGGAAGCGCAGTAAATCCGAAGGTCTACTACGACTATCGTCTCAACTTCATCTTCTCGCCATCCGCCTTAACGAATCGAAATACCTGGTATGCCAATCTGCTCGCCCTGGCGACGATTAGTCTTTTTCTGCCCGCGCTTGTTTTGTTCTGGAAAGGCAGTGGCAAACGCTACGTCGCGCTTTTCATCCTGACGATCTTTTCGTTCTTCATGACGCTGCCGTTGAGTCAACCACTTTGGCAGGTAATTCCAAAACTTTCTGAAGTACAGTTTCCCTGGCGCTGGCTAGCGGTAACATCATTAACCGGCTCAGTGTTGGTTGCAGCGTCGATTCCTCATTGGCTCGAGCTTCTTAAGTCACGATTTCGACCAATTTACTTGCTGCCAGCAGTCGGCGTGTTGTTTTCGTTGATTTTTATCGCGACCCAGATCGTCTGGGACTCTGATTACATGACGCGCCAAGAACTTGATTCATTGCTGCCGAAAACTCGAGCAGCAGTCAGCTTCAAGGATTGGTTGCCGGTCGAGGCACACGAACTGGCCGAACTGCCAAAGATGACGGATGACGTGACGACGGATTCAAGACCAGTGAAAGTTGAAGCGTGGGAACCGGAGTATAGAAGATTCACTGTCTCGGGAGGAGCTGCGGCACAGGCACGAGTGAGGACTTTCTATTACCCGAACTGGAGAGCTAGCTCGGATGGTTCGCCGCTTACCGTGCAACCGAGTCCGGAAGGAGTGATGCTAGTTCATATTCCGGATCGAGCTACGACTGTGGAGATAACCTTTCAAGACCCTTTGAAGGTCAGGATTGCCGGTTGGGTTAGCGCGCTCTCGTGGATTGCGGTCTTCATTGCTGGATCCTTATCGATTCGTAGAAAGCGACGGATGTTCGATCTTAAACTAGTCTCTTGACTGATAGTTTATCTTTAGATTGTTAGAACAATGGACGCAACCCAGCTCGCAAAACCTATCGAACAAGTGAAAGTTTCTCATGGTGATGCCGGCAGCTTCCCGCGCATTATCGCTATCGCTCGCAACGCTTTCCGCGAGGCTGTTCGGGATCGCGTGCTTTACAACCTCGTCCTGTTTGTTCTCTTGCTGACAGCTGCGGCCATCTTTATTGGCGAACTCTCTGGAGGACAGGAACGAAAAGTCATTGTCGACCTCGGATTGAGCTCGATGCTCTTGTTCGGCGCATTCATCGCAATCTTTGTCGGAGTAGGACTTGTTTATAAAGAAATCGAGAAGCGGACCATCTACGCCATCTTCTCGAAACCCGTCGGGCGCGGAGAGTTTCTGCTCGGGAAGTACCTGGGTTTGTGTCTCACGCTGCTTGTCAACGTGGTCGTTATGGGACTAGGCGTATCGCTAGCGCTGATCTATGTCAGTGGCGGTTGGGATCCGCTGGTGCTTGTCATTTGGCCGGCGATGCTGTTGATTTATCTGGAACTGATGATCCTCACCGCCGTCGCGCTGCTCTTCTCGTCATTTTCGTCGCCCGCCCTGTCAGCACTACTCACCTTCTTCGTTTTCATCATCGGTCATTTCAGTGCCGACTTGAAGAGCCTTGCAACTTCGATGGGAAGCCCTGGGGCTCGGTGGTTATTTGCTTCGCTCTACTACGTGCTACCGAATCTTTCCAATTACAGCTTCATAACACCCGCGGCTCATGGACAAGCACCTGCCGCCGGGTTCGTCGCGATGACGATGCTTTATGGAGTCTGTTACATCGCGGTCGTGCTAGCAGCAGCAACTGTCGTGTTTAGTCGTCGTAATTTCAAATGACGCAATCATCGATGAAAAGCGACTCTACAAAGACTGCCGGCCTCGTCATTATCATCGTTGCCGGGTTGTTGGCGGCTGTCTCACTATCTCGTTGGCTCGACAGTCATCGAGCGCCACTAAACGCTGACGCTGCCGACGAGAGTTTGTATCTGAATGGTAAGACGGCGCGGCGGATGAGCCTCGCCTTCAATGGACTGGCCGCAGACTGGTATTGGATGAGGTCACTGCAGTATGTCGGAAAGAAGATCATCAACCTGCCCGAGAATGTCGAACTCGATAACCTGGGCCAACTGAATCTCAAGACGCTTGCACCTCTCCTTGATACAGCTACAGCCCTCGACCCGCAGTTTCTTGATCCTTACGAGTACGCCGCGGTAGTGCTGCCTTCGTTCGACGTCGAACAAGCCATTCGCATTACCAGGAAAGGCATCGACGCAAACCCTAACGCGTGGAAGCTCTACCAGCATCTCGGATACATCTATTGGCAACAGAAAGATTTTCAAGCAGCTGCGGATGCGTATAGCCGCGGCGCGCAGATTCCTGGCGCGCCGAGATTTTTTGCGGCCATGAAGGCGCGAATGCTGGCTGAAGACGGAAGCCGTGAAACTGCTCGAGAGATTTACAAGCAAATGTTCGAACAATCGGCTGATGATTCGGTGAAAGACATGGCCCGCCGGCGTCTGATGCAGCTCGATTCCATGGACGAACGTGATGTGTTGCGTAAGTTGCTAACGGCATATCAAACACGCACGGGACATTGCCCGGCCACGTGGAAGGAAATGGAACCTCTGCTCCGGAGTTTACGAGTGCCGCTGGTTGCAGAAGCAGCGCCAATGGATCCGTCCGGAGCGCCTTATGTTTTGAAAGGTTGCGATGTGGATTTGAATCCGAAGTCAGAGGTGCCGGGAAAATAGGATGTCAGTAGTTGAGATCAACAATCTAACCAAAGACTACGAGATCTGTTTTCTCCGAAAGCGGAAAGTGCGCGCGCTCGATGGACTGACTTTGTCAGTCGAAGGTGGTCAGATCTTTGGATTCCTCGGTGCAAATGGCGCCGGCAAGACAACAACGCTGAAACTTCTGATGCGTCTGATTTTTCCAA
>DATJKB010000213.1:0-5433 GCA_035491875.1 Pyrinomonadaceae bacterium
GTTGAGATACGAATGAATCGATTGAAGATTTTTGATTGTAGATTTTTGATTGAAGATTGGTTGGAAGAGTCATCACCTATAGGTGTAGCTCAGTGACACCGAGAAATGCAAAAGTCCAGCGAATCAAGCAGCCAATCTACAATCAAAAATCTGCAATCTGCAATCGGTTCAAAGGGTCATAACTATGGATAATTTAATTCAAGACATTCGTTACGGCGTTCGAATGTTGCTGAAATCGCCAAGCGTCAGCATTGTTGCGACTATCGCGCTCGCACTCGGTATTGGCGCGAACACTGCCATATTCAGTGTTGTTAATGCAGTTTTACTGCGACCTCTACCATTCCCAAATTCTGAAGCGCTGACGTCAGTCTACAAGAGTAGCAAAGACGGTCGTGTACTGCGCGGATCCTTTACGTATCCCGACTTTTTCGATCTTCGTACGCAGAACAACGTCTTCGAGCGCGTCAGTTGTTATCACGATGGCGACTATATCTTAACGCAACGCGGCGAGCCTTCCCGTCTTACAGGCGTCGTAGCAACCGCCGACCTGTTTCCGCTCCTTGGCGTCTCGCCCATGCTAGGTCGCGGTTTTGTTCCTGAGGAAGATAAACCCTCCTCAAGTCGTGTGGTCGTGCTCAGTTACTCAACTTTCGAAAAATACTTCGGTGCCGATCCAAACATCGTGAACCAGACGATAACGTTAGCCGGGAAACCATTCACCGTTGTAGGTGTAATGCCGCACGGGTTTCAGTTTCCTATCCAAAACGATTCCATTGATCTGTGGACGACGATTGCCGGAGACGCATCAGGTAAGGAGCCTGTAACCGAACAACGCGGCGCTCACTTCCTTAGAGTAATCGGACGTCTGAAACCTGGAATCACTGAAGAGCAAGCCCTGGCTGATGTCGACACGATTGCTACGCGGCTGGAACAACAGTATCCAGATACAAATTCGCGACGTGGTTTTTTTGTCGAGCAAACATTGCGGTCCCTGGTTACCGATATCCGGCCTGCGTTGTTGATTCTGCTGGGCGCCGTGTCGTTTGTTCTTCTGATTGCCTGTGCGAATGTCGCAAACCTGCTGCTGGCGCGTGCAATGTCACGCTACAAGGAGATGGCGATCAGGTCGGCGTTGGGTGCAAGTCGTTGGCGAGTTGTCCGTCAATTGTTAATCGAAAGCGTCTTGCTGTCTGTTGTGGGCGGCGCTATCGGGTTGTTGTTGGCGGTATGGTGGTCAGATCTACTGATTGCATTGGGTAAACAGAACATTCCGCGAGCGGTTCAGGTCGGTCTTGATTGGCGCGTGCTTCTTTACACGCTGATGGTGTCGATAGGGACAGGAGTTTTGTTTGGCCTGGCTCCAGCATTTCATTCTTCAAAGACCGGTCTCTCCGAATCGTTGAAAGAAGGCGGACGCAGTGGCAGCTCGGGCGCGACTAAGAATCGACTTAGAGCGAGTCTTGTCGTGAGCGAGGTCGCGGTCGCTGTTGTTTTGCTGGTTGGCGCCGGTCTTTTGATTAAGAGCCTATGGCTGTTGCATACCGTCAAGCCAGGTCTCGATCCAACGAACATTCTCACATTCAACATCGCCCTGCCCGAGGTTAAGTATCCGAGCGAACAACAAAGTCGGTTCTTCCAGGATTTAAGGACTCGCTTGCAAGGAATGCCTGGAGTGCAATCGGCAAGTTCCGTTTATCCGCTGCCGTTGAGTGGTGATCGGTTTGCTATCTCGTTCGAAGTCGAGGGACGACCTGTCGCGCCGAAGGATCAACCAGCGGCGGATTTCTTCGTTGCCGATCCCGGGTATTTCAAAACAATGGGAATACCTCTGCGCAAAGGCAGAGATTTCGATGAGCGAGATCAACACAAGTCGCCTCAAGTAATAGTCGTGAGCGAAACGTTTGCGCGTCTGCATTTCCCAAATGAAGACGTTATTGGAAAACGAATAAAGCCGGGCATTGGCACGTTCGAAGATGAGGATACACCGATGCGCGAAATCGTCGGTGTGGTCGGCGACGTGAAGAATCGTGCGCTCAGCACCGAACCACAGGCGGTCTACTACGTGCCGCAGACGCAGGTTCCCTTCAGCCAAATGATCATGGTTGTTAAGACCACCGGTGATCCGAACGGATTGGTGAAGTCGGCTACCCAGGAGGTGGGAGCGATGGATGGCGACTTACCGGTTTTTGGCGTGAAAACAATGGAGGGATACATCAGTCAATCTGTTTCTACGCCGCGGTTCAACACAACGCTGTTATCGATCTTCGCGACTGTCGCATTGCTCTTAACTGTCGTGGGTTTGTATGGCGTGATGAGTTATGCCGTGGCGCAGCGCACAAACGAAATCGGAATACGTCTGGCGTTGGGCGCACAAACGAGAGACGTGATGTCGTTGATCATCAAGCAAGGTCTGCAATTGGTCCTGTTGGGATTGGCCATAGGATTAGTTGGCGCGTTTGCCTTGATGAAGATCATCTCGGGCTTACTGTTTGGTGTTACGACAAAAGATCCGATGACGTTTGTGGCGGTGTCGATTGTGCTCGCAGTGATCGCGATGCTGGCGTGCTATGTGCCGGCACGTCGTGCGACTCGCGTCGATCCATTGGAAGCGTTGAGATACGAATGAAAGCATTGCCGATTTTTGAGAAAGTGAGTGCTTAGTACTTAACACTTGGTACTTAGTAACTTGGTACTTAGTTCTAACGGAATTTTTAGGGCTTGTTTGTTTATGCGGCTAACGATCACTCAATTAGGGAACGGGAGCGAAGCGACCGATTTCAATGTGCGTTGAGTGCTTGCTACGTTGACATCGGTCGCTTCGCTCCCGTTCTGTAATTGAGCACAAAGCCCAAAGACCAAAGTACACAGCACAAAGTACAAAGCACAAAGTACCAAGAAGAAAGCACTAAAAACAAAACAACCCAGGTCATGAACTCTCTACTTCGCGACGTCCGTTTTGCATTTCGAAATCTAGTGAAGCGTCCTGGCTTCACGGCGATTGTCATTCTTGTGCTCGGGCTCGGCATTGGGTCTACGACAGCCATCTTCTCCATTGTCGATGCACTACTACTTCGGGCGCTGCCTTATCCGACTGCGGATCGTCTCGTCTTTTTGCGTGAAGTAAATGCTCAAGGAAATCCGGTGCGAATATCGGCAGCTAACTTCGAAGACGTGCTGAAGCAGAGTCGTAGCTTTGACGAACTGGCATTTGCTGCCGGTAGCTTTTCGTTGGTCACGACCGGGTCGGTCGAACCGGGTCGCGCACGAATGTCATATGCCTCAGCGAGTTTGTTCAGAGCGATGGGAGCAGCGCCAATCGCCGGCCGTTCATTTCTGCCAGAGGAAGAGAAATGGGGTGGACCAGTGGCCGTGGTCTTAAGTTACGGCTACTGGCAAAGGGCGCTCGGAGGAAGGCTCGACTTTGCCAACATCAAACTCAATGTCGATGGAGTTGATTCAAACGTTGTTGGCGTGATGCCGCCTTCGTTCAATTATCCAGCTGACACTGAGATTTGGACCACGTGCAACACAGAACCACCCAATCCCAATCGCTCGGCAGGCATTTGGCCCGTTATTGGATTACTAAAACAGGGAACCACGATCGAAGAAGCCCGAGCTGATCTGACTCTCATCGCCAAACAACTCCGGCAAGAGCAAGGCGATAAAACGACCGCGGTTGATTTCGCAGTGACTCCGCTGCAGCAGTTCCTTACACGCAACATCAAACAAGGACTTTTGCTTCTCCTCGGCGCTGTCGGGTTGTTGCTGTTGGTGGCATGCGCGAATTTCTCAACCCTGCTCCTGGGCCAACTCATGTCACGCCAGCGCGAGTTTACTTTGCGCGTTACACTCGGAGCTTCTCGCGCGCGACTGATAAGGCAAGTACTCGTTGAGAACCTGGCGCTGACATTACCTGGCGCCGCGCTCGGAGTTCTCATCGCCACTTTTGCAGTTCGTCTCGTCCTGGCTCTAGAAAAAGGCTCGCTTCCAAAAATCAACGCAATCAGTGTCGACGCCCACGTTTTAGCTTTTGCGTGTGCACTCGGGATTCTAATCGCGATTGTCTTGAGCTTCTTACCCGGTCTCACTTCGCGACGCGATCTGAATCTTGGGCTCAAATCAGGCGCGCGCTCACACTCGCGCAGTAGCGGACACCTCCGAAGCGTTTTTGTGGTTGGGCAGATTGCGTTGACCGTTGTGTTGCTAACCGGTGCAGGACTGCTCGTCAGAAGCTTCTTGAAAGTGATGGAGGTGAAGCCGGGATTCGATACAAGTAGTGCCCTCGCGATGACGTTGTCGTTGCCTACGACGATCACTGTTGAAGAGGACGAGCGGATACGACAGTTTTATGTGCAGCTGCTGAATCGGGTCGCCGAACTGCCCGGCGTAACTTCAGTCGGCGGCCATAGCGGACTGCCACTGCAGGGCCTGGATAGAAACAGCGAATTCCTCATTAATAACGATAAGAACCATCCGGGTTATGCGACTTATACGATCGCTAGTAGTGGTTACTTTTCGGCGATGCGTATTCCTCTGCTGCGTGGTCGCTTCTTCGACAGTTCCGACAGAGTTAACGGTCAGCACGTTGCAGTGATCAGTCAATCACTGGCTCAGCGTTGGCCAAACGGAGCAGATCCAATTGGACAACGAATCTACTTTGGGAATATGGACACCGACAAACATCTGATGGAAATCGTAGGCGTTGTTGGTGACGTGCACAGCTCACTTGAAGCTGCCCCGCAGCCTACGGTGTATGGATACTCGCTTCAGCGACCGCAATGGTGGCAGGTTGCGCGGTTAACGATCATTGTCCGTTCGGAGGCTGATCCAAAAGCTCTGATTCCATCACTCCGCACTACGGTTCAAAGTTTAAGGTCTGACGTGCCGATGAGTTTTCTGACTCTTGAGGAGGTTTATTCCTCGGCGTTCGATGCGCGGCGTTTCACGCTCACGTTGTTTGGTGTGTTTGGTGGAGTTGCATTGCTGATCGCAATCATTGGCTTGTACGGGATGCTCAGTTTCTCTGTGACTGAAAGGACTCGCGAGATGGGAATTCGCATGGCCTTGGGTGCTCAACGAGGACGAGTGCTGCGTCTTGTGATCACACGAGGACTCAAGCTCGCCGTATTTGGAGTAGTGATTGGAATACTGGGCGCGTTGGGAGTGACGAGAGTTATGAGTGCGTTGCTTTTCGGTGTGACACCTACAGATGCGCTCACACTTGGCGTGGTCGCTGTGACGCTAAGCCTGGTGGCGTTGATGGCGTGTTATGTGCCCGCGCACCGAGCAACCAAAGTCGATCCGTTGGTGGCGTTGCGAGAAGAATGAAGACATTGCCGATTTTTGATTGCCGATTGTTGATTGGCCGATTCGGGAAAAAGAGTCGTTTCGGTGGCAATCCTGCGCTTCTTGGTTTTTCAATCGGCAATCGGC
>DATJKB010000214.1:0-2018 GCA_035491875.1 Pyrinomonadaceae bacterium
CACGATTATCTATCGCCAGGAAGGTGCAAAGCCATTACGTACTAACAGCCGCGAATTGCTTCCATCTACCCGTGCGATCCACAGATCGATGGCACGATTCTCATCGAGTGATTTCGCCCGCTCAAAGACGATCGATTGTCCATCCGGTGAGATACTGAAGTTCCCAACGAATTCGTTCTCGAGCCGAGTGATTTGCGTGACCTTGCGCGTGTTGAAGTCGTATCGAAAGATATTCGCTGAATCACGCATCAGCGTTTGATTCGAATATAAGAATCCGGACCCATCCGGCAACCAGTGAAGATCAAAGAGTAGTTGGTACTCGATATCAGAATAACTTGTTAGCTTTTGTCCTGGATGTTTGCCGCCTTCACTGATTCGGTAAACACTCGAGTCGCCCGACGCATTCTCAGTATAGAGAAGTTGATTCGCGGTTGAGGTTGTTGGTCCCCAATCCCAAACACAGGTCCCAAGCGGATTCTTATCAGCAAAAATCGGATCGTATGAGTGCTCGCCTGCAGTCGGATTAACGGAAACACTGCTGATTGTGCAGAACCCCGAACGATAGCTGACACGTGATCCATCTGCGCGCCAAACTGGTCGGAACGCACCAAACAATTCAATTCCATCGCCCGAGATGCTGAATAGTGGCGCCTTCGTGGTTCGGCCTGCTTGCACGTCCAACCCTGGTATGAACCAGCGAAACTTGCCCCACATCGCGACAACAGCCTGCGCGTGATTTCCAAAGTCAGCGACGTTGTTAAAGAGAAGTGTCTTACTTGAACCAGGTGGCAGCGTGATTTGCTGTGGTTCTTGAGCGCCGGCAACGTAGACTAAGAAAACTCCAGCGCTCGCCTGCGACTGTTTGTAGATCGGCTGATCGTTGCGGACTGTTACGCTGACTGAACCTTTCGGAAAGCGACCAAGCTCGCCGTGATCTGGTGAGTTGGTAAGTTTGCGGTAGCCAGTGCCATCAGGCCGAATCGCGTAGAGATCCGCGTGATAAAGCGAAGCGACTGCCTCATGACTACTTGAGAATGCGAGTTCTTGTCCGTCTGGTCGCCACGCGAGTGAGTCAATACCGAGATCCTTCGAAGCGTCCGGGTGCGTCCATAGGCGACGATCGTTCGAGCCGCCAGGTTCGATTAAACGGATCTCAGTTCCGTTACGGACGTAGGCGATTGTTCCGCCATTTGCTGAAGCAACGCCCGATGGTGGCGGAGGTTGTGTTGCTGTAATTGACGGAGTTGAACCGCGTGGTGTACTCGCGACGGGTTTTCTTTCGTCGTCATTGCGGCTTCCAGTAGTGGTTGCTCCAGACTGTTGTGTTGGTGGCGCTTGGCCGAAGGTGAAGTTATCGAGGATTAGACCAGTTTGCCCGCGCGGGATCGTAAAACGGATGAAGCTGATCGGTGTCGAAGAAGTGAAGCCGATGAAAGTTGGAGCGGGCCGCTGTGCTGTTGTGATGCTTGCAGCCTGTGGTTGACCATCTGCGGCAGCGGCGAATACTTCAACCGCGGATACCGCAGGCTGAACGGTCCATATGTCTGCTCCGACTGCTGTGACGTTCGCCGGCAGTCTGACTTCGAGATACGCATTGCCAGGTTGATTCGGCGGCGACCATGTAATCTTCGCGCCAGTAGTTGTCTCATAAGCTGGACCGGCGTAATACCAACCCCCGACGAGACTGATTGCTCCTGGTCCAAACCTTGCACCACCTCCGAGAGAAAATTGAAGACCGCGCGTTGAAAATGCGTTGGGTGCTTTGTAATTCGTAAACCCGGAACGCGGCGCCGAATCTTCAAAATCAATGACAGTCGCATTGGTGACGAAAGCGGTGAACAGTGCACGATCGTTGAATTGAGTTGGCGCAGTTTGTGCACTACCTGAAATGCTTGAAATGAGCGCGAAGGTGCTCACAACAACACCGAGAACAGACTTCAAACGCAAAACTCTTATTCCAATTGGCAAAGCCGTAGGCCCCATGTGTAAGACTCGCCTCCCTCACTTACAGCGTCTCA
>DATJKB010000215.1:0-3017 GCA_035491875.1 Pyrinomonadaceae bacterium
ATTATAACTCGCCAGCGCCAAATCCACCTGTCCATTGAACATCGTCAGCAACTGCTTCAGGTACTGTGTCCCACCCCGAATATTTTGGGCGGGGTCATAAGGTTTAGAAACTCCGAAACGGCGGGCAGTTCCGGGCATCAGCTGCATTAAACCTTGGGCGCCTTTTGGACTCCGTGCCCGAGTGTGAAATTGGGATTCCTGCTCAATCACAAGGAAAACGAGGTAAGGATCCACGCCAAAACGGCTGCCGTTTTGCTTGATCATCTGATCGACTGCCAGGTTTCCAGACGACCAGCCATGCTCTTTCCACTCTTCTCCGGCGAGATTTGGATCCTCAATCTCAATACGGGCGATTCGTTCACGGGCCAGGAATATCGTCAGTTTTCCACGGTTGTACCAAGCGCCATCCGAAACCTGCCGGACTTCGTCGACCCGGAGCCGCGCACCGTCATTTAGATAGATCCACGTTCGGAGCGGCTCGCGCGGGGGTACGGTTTTCGGCGGTGCTGCTGCTGGTGTCGCTGTCTCAGCTGACGTCTTGAACCGATTTTCAATACGCTTGACCGGACGGTTCAGCATTTGCGACGTGCCGTTTCGTTTTATCCAGATTGAGTCGCCGCTCTTCCAGGCGTCATCGACGTCTAATGTCTGTCCATCTAAAAAGACGACACGCTTACCGATGATCTCCTGTCCGGTGTTATCACTCGCGGTTGTTGTTGGGGAGTTCTTCTTAGTCTGCGCACGCGACGGGAGTGGACCGCCAAGGAAAAACAGTACGAATAAGACTACAAAAATAAAACGGACCATTTCGCTTGTATCAACTCTTATGTCGTTATCACGCCGCAGCAAATGACTTCGACATCCCTGTGTCGAATCGGTGTGAGGCTCCAAAATAGTTTTGCCACGCCACGTCAATCAATTCGTCGCTAAGCTCCAAGCCCCGGCCTTCATACACACACATATCTGAAATGCGATTCAGGAGGTCTCGGGGTTCGCACGACTTCATTGGCCGCTGTTCCGTACTGTATTTGCGAAGCAAGTAATGAATGCTCGATTCGTTGATGGGAAAACCCTTCGCGAGAGCAGCTCTTCGGAAAATCTCTCCGTAGGCAGCAGGTGTTGGTAACTCCAACCGGGCACGATAACCCATTCGCCGCAAAAAGGCATCGTCTACAATATCGCTCTCGTTCAGATTAGTTGAGAAGACCACCAGTTGCTCAAACGGTACTTCAATCTTTTTGCCATTGTGCAGAGTCAGGAAGTCGACTCTTCTTTCGAGCGGCATGATCCATCTGTTTAGAAGATCTCTACAGGAGACCCGCTGTCGTCCGAGTTCGTCGACAACTAACGTTCCCCCGTTCGATTTAACCTGGAAGGGTGCTTCGTAGAACTTTGCTGTTTCGGACCAAACGAGATCAGTATTCTCAAGTGTCAGTTCACCGCCTACTACGACCATCGGGCGCTCTATGCGAACCCACCGGCGATCGTGCTCGGTTTCCTCATTCGCTTGCGGCGCCAGGTGATGACAATGTGGATCGAAAACACGAATCAACTGATCATCAATTTGAATGGCGTATGGGATCCAGATAGCACCCAAAGACGCAGCGTTGATTCGTTCTGCGACAGCCGTCTTTCCGGTTCCTGGCAGGCCCGTCAGGAAAAGGGAGGAACGCGACGTAATCACACAGCCGAGTGTCGTGAGCAGTGAATCCGGGAGAACGAGGTCGCTAAACGCTCGTCGCACACGTTCCGGAGATGCGGTCTGAGCGGGCCTCGCCTGGAGGCGCATCATGTAAGTGTAGTCTTCGAGGGTTACCGGCGCGGGACCTGCGTAGGCAGATTGCTGATAAAGCCGCGCCACGCGCTCCCAACCGTGGTCCAACATCGCATACCGCGTTAGCGCGGCTGCACTCTGCAGACGAATTTCAATCAACTTCTCGCGATAGAGTTGATAGAGAATGTCGTCAACGAGTGCCAACGGTAGATGGAGTCCTTCTGCTACCGTCGCTGTTGTTGGCTCCGTCAAAGCCGCAACGTGTTTTAAGGCCAGGTCGCGAAGTGCGGCCTGTGAGATACCCGTTTCAGCGATTTCCTCGGGAGTCGGAGGACCAAGACACTCAATCTCCGCACGCGTTAAGAAAGTGAGATTGCCCATCTCTTGTGTCTCCGAATTATTTGTTTGCATCAGCGAACGTCTTCAGCGCCACCAACGATCGGCGAGCAGTTTCTGCGTCACTATGTCGTCCGGTCATTTCATACAGACCGACCAGTTTGCTAAGTACGTCAACTGAGTTGGGTCGCATAGCCTGCGCTTTTTCAAGATGCTCGATGGCGTCTTTGGCTCTGCCATGTTGTTGGAGTTGCGCCGCGATGTTGATGTGACCGTTGTATTCGCCGACTGCGCGAACAAAGCTGGCGTATGCATCATCAAATTTTTCGCGTTTGGACTGAGTTAGACCAAGGTTGTTCCAGATGCGAGCGTCGTTTGGCGCGAGCTTAGCAGCGCGTTTGAGATACTTGGTGGCGTCTTCGAGATCTCCGTTGAGATAAAGCAGGAAGCCGTAGTTGTTCAGATACTGAGCGTTGTCTTTGTTGAGCTTGACTGCGTTCTCAAACGAGTCGAGCGCACGTTGCCGCATACCTCTTGATTCGAACGCGACGCCGAGCAAGTTTTGGACTTCCGCGTTGTGCGAATCGAGCGAAGCAGCGCGCGCCAGTTCAGCGATTGCGAGTTCAAAGTCCCCGACATTAAGAGCCGTGCGCGCCTTCGTTATTGAGAGGCTTACGGCGGAGACAACAGCTTGCTGATTTGCGGTCGCCCGCTTTGCGGAGACCTCTGTTGCAGGAAGCTGTTCGCTAGAAGATGGTGTCTCTGGCGTTTGACTCTCAGAGTCTTTGATACGCGTCGCCAGGGTAGTGCCAAATTTTTTCGCATCATTGTCGGAGATGCGGCTGACTCGCTGATCCTTTTTCTTGCCCCCGCCGAATAAGCGACCGATTGCGCGGAACGGAGCGGA
>DATJKB010000216.1:0-3149 GCA_035491875.1 Pyrinomonadaceae bacterium
GCCGTAAATCTGGAGACGTAACTTCGAACCGGATGTTGTCCAGCGAAAGACCGCGAACGTTGCGAGCATAGATGCCATAAGCGGGCGGCGTTCCTATTTCAAAATACTCGCCCGCCATCTTCGGCACTTCACGCGCGGCCTCTTCAGCAGTTCCCCCGCCCTCGTAAGTCACATGCACGTCCTGGAAACTGATCTGCTCAAGAAAGTCTTCGCCAACTCCATTCAAGACAATGCACTGCCGAGTTTCGCCCGGTCGAAACTTCTGCGGCCAAGGCAGATCTGCGTGCTGCTTGCCTTCTGCAACCACGATTGCACGAATGCCGTTGAACTTGATGTTCCGCACGACTCCTCTAGCCGGTGGTGGCGTGTTCGGCGCTGGGTTGCGTCGAGTTGAATCAAGTCCAATGGAGATTGGACCGGTAACATTCCGCATGACGAGATTTGAAAAGCTGATGTTTTCAAATCGCGAACGCGCACCGAATCGCGCTTTTATCGGACAGCCGTAAGTGTCGTATATCACGCAGTTCGAAATCGTGATGTTCTCAGCCTCGCCTCCGCCAAAACGAAACACTGACCATCGCGTACTGAACGTGCAGTTGGTGACGGTGATGAACTTGTTGCTGCCAAACAAAGCGCACGCGTCATCCTGGCAAGTGACGTCGCAGTTGATGATGTGAACGTATTGTGAGCTGTTGATATGAAAGCCGTCGTTGTTAAGGTTGACGCGATTGTGTATGCGAACCGCATCGAGATTCACACGGTTGCACTGGAGAATGCGCGTGCAGTGATAAGCACTCGACGTCAGAAACACGTCTCGCATCGCGATGTTCGTGCAGCGATAGAAGATCAATAGATGCGGTCGCTGATAATAGCCTTCGGCGGAGTTCTGACCTGGACCCGTCATATCTCCACGACCTGTGAAGAACTTGGCTCCATTGCCGTCGATTGTCCCGGGTCCTTCGATGCGAATGTTCTCAGCGTTAGCGGCTGAAATCATTACGATGTTGCCGTTGCCCGGCGGAACATTGTTGCCTGCTTTGTAATGCTCGATCTTAGGACTACCAAGCAGCCGGCCCTTCGCAGCGATTCGCAACGTGACGTTGCTCTTGAGTTCGATCGTGCCGGTTACGAAATCGCCTGCAGGAACTAAAACTGTTCCTCCGTTCTCCTTCGTGCATGTGTCGATCGCTCGTTGTACCGCTTCGGTATTGGGAGTTGTTCCATCGCCCACTGCACCAAAGTCAGCGATGTTATAAACGCGCGCGCCGAGCTCTTTCTGATCCGTTGAGAGGTGGGAAGCCTGCGACGGTCTAGACCCAAACGCAATGCCGGCTACTGAACATGCGGAAAGTTGTGCGAGGAGCTTACGTCTGGACACTTTTCCAGTGTGCTTCTTCATGAGTTGATCTGCTGGAAGTTTAATCGAACTAGGCGTGCTGATATTTTTAGCACAGAAACGGCAGGTGGGAATTGGTTTATTGGTTCAAAAAGACAGGAGCAGGAGCAGCACGCAGGAGCAGCCGCAGATTTTCACAGATAGACGCGGATCAGAACTAAGAGAACTGGGCCGTTCTACTTAACTGTCTTTTAGTTCTGATCCGCGTCTATCTGTGAAAATCTGCGGCTGCACTAGTAGCTGATTTGATCAAAGTTTTCCTTGAATTAGAAAGGCCGCCTTAAAAAGAGGCGGCCTTCAAACGTTTCTTGGTGAACAGACTACGCCGCAGCTTGTCGGCGTGAACGACCGTTACGAAATTCTGCGATCATTTTTTGATTGAACGCGGGAATGTCGCCAGGCTTTCTGCTCGTAATCAGACCGTGCTCAACCACCACTTCTCGATCGACCCAGTTCGCCCCTGCATTGATCAAATCTGTCTTGAGTGACGGCCACGAAGTAATGGTCCTACCTTTGAGTACCCCCGCATCGATTAATGTCCACGGCGCATGACAAATTGCCGCCACGGGTTTACCCGTTGCGAAGAAGCCATCTATGAATTCAATCGCTCGCGTCATCGTGCGCAGTTGATCCGGATTTCTGACACCCCCTGGTAGAACTAACGCATCGTAATCATCTGATCGTGCGAGACTCAATGGCATGTCGACGTGAAACGTGTCGGCTTTCTCGTCGTGGTTCCATCCTTGAACTTCGCTCTCAGCGGGTGAAACGATTTGAGTAGTCGCGCCCGCTTCTTCCAAAGCCTTCTTGGGCTCCGTTAATTCCACTTGCTCAAAACCATCAGCAACCAGAATCGCTACCTTTTTTCCCTCGAGTTTCTTTCCCATGACGTTCCTCCCAGAGCGCTTATCGTCGCCCAGGTGGTACGATATCGTCTTCAAGAACACTCCGGTTCGGAGCGTTGACACCCTGTTGATTGTAATAACCACCGGGAGCAAATTGTCCCGATTCCCCAATGTCGAGAGATCGCTCTTCGGTTGTTAATGCTTCTTCTCCTCCCGGCGCATTCGGGTTCAAACCCTTATCATCATGTTCGTCGTTTCTGTCTGACCTCATTTAAACCTCCCTGTGATCTTGAGAACTATCCAACTTGCACCTCGCAAAGGTATTACTACGCAACCACGATGCCGCCGATGCGATCGGCGTTTTAGCTGGACACGGTTGGTGTGAAGCACAGTCTTGTGTGCGAATCGCGTAGTGAAGTGCGACAGAAGTGTTCGGAGTTACTACCTGAGAGCTAATGGAAATCTGAAGCCTGTCTCATTCTCCCCGACCTTCAGTCGGGGGTTCCAAGCGACATTAATCATGTCGGAACCATTTCAATGGTTTTTGTCGGAGCGTCTCTCTCACAAGAATCATTTCTTACAGGCTTTCAAGATTTGGAGTGTAAACCTTTGAAATGGTTTCGCGACGTGTTCACCATCCGCCGGCCCAACCTGAACGATGGAGAATGAGAAGCTTCACGCTTTTTTTAGGATTCGAGCTTGTGATGCGAACGTGCTAAACAACGCGTGTCTTCCATTTGCCGCGCCGGAAGAGCAGCGCACTGACCACTGCGAGTGTTGAGAACGCGATCGTCATTGAATAAAACACGCCGTGGGGACCGAGTTTCAAAACCACACCGAGCACATAAGCCAACGGAATTTCCCAGAGCCAAAACACAAACAGATTAATTATCGTCGGTGTCCACGTA
>DATJKB010000217.1:0-4384 GCA_035491875.1 Pyrinomonadaceae bacterium
GTTGACTCGACGCGAGCCTCTTTCAGGCCCGCCCGCGCCAGGGGCAAAAGGTCATTCAGAATCAACGAACTCGCGCTCAGGCTTTTGCCGTCAAGCCATTTCAACTGCACATTCAATCCGTACCGGGCGGCGGCAAAAAAGTTTTCCTTGGCATCGTCGAAAGTCAGGCGCTTCGCGATCTCGCCGTACTCCTGCGGCAATGCGACCATCAGCCCAACAAAGAAAGCGGCATTCGCCATCTCGTCTTGCACGGTGGGTCCTGACGGCAGCGCGCGATTCTCGATCCGCAAGTGCGCAATGCCCTCGGCGACGCCATAACAGGCGCGGTTCCAGCGCCACACTGTGCCATTGTGCATTCTCAACGCGGAGAGAAGCGGAACTTCGCCCCGCGCTAATACCTGGAATGGAGCTTCATCCGGTTGTGCAATCATGATCGGACGGAAGCGAGAAATCTGATCATGAAAAAGTTCTACAACCGAGTTCTTGAGCCAGTTGTCGCCAAAGCTAACCCGCGTTGGCTGGCTGCGGGCCAACTGCGGACGGGAACGAGAGTCGATCGAATGTTGGAACAACGCCACCCGCGTTTCGTGCCATAAGCGGTGACCAAACAAGAGAGGGGAGTTAACGGCGGCTGCGAGTACGGGAGCTGTGATCGCTTGGGCCATGTTGTACGCACCGGCAAACTGGGCTGGGCTCGTTTGAAAATGCACCTGGAAACTTGTATTGCACGATTCCATCATGACGTTGTCGTGAGTGATCTGGAGTTCGTCCAACCCTTTGATGTGAATCGAGAGAGGTCCTCCTCGGAGGCCGATCACTCCACGGTTGAGCGCGTCGTAGCGGGGAAGAGGCGTCAAATTATCCAACGTTAAATCTGACTTTTGCAGCGTCGGCAAGATGCCGGACAGAAGCACATCCGCGTCGAAAGTTGCGGCACTCCTACTTACCAACCCTAGAAGCTCCTTCAGCTCTTCCTCAATCAAACTAAAACATCGTCCAGTCAGCATCAGGGGAGTGAGATTGGCTTCAAGATTGAACCTGGCGATCTCAGTTGTTAGTCGCGAGTCCTTTGCGTGATTCAGTACTTCCAAGGAAATCGGAGCCGGTCGCATGTTGCGATCAACGAGGAACATTTCCTGTTCGGCGCCGACTCGCGTCACGCCAGTCTCGAAGCGACCCGCTTCGATCATGTATTCAAGGGCGTGCAGGTCCTCCAGCAGCGCCTTCATGAAGGCCTGCGACTTGCTCTCTTCAAACTGGGTTTCGACGTCGTGTTCGCGCATAGGATTTGACAATCATCAACTTGATGAATTTAGTTAGCATTAGAGCTGCGGCTCCCTTACTCCTTCATCCTCAATCTGCTTGATCTTTGTCGTCATCCATTGCTTGAGAGTGGTTTCCAGTTTTGCCTGATTACCCGCGGCCTCCAGATCCTCGATCGTTTCGCCGGCTTCGTTCAAAGCAATGAAGTGACAAGGAACGTCCTCGGAGCGATGCTCGTCGGCGACGAAATCGATCAATTGGCAGTCACTGCATGGATGGGTCCGAGCAGGATCGGAATAGTTAATGCAGGTCAGAGAGTCCTGAAAGGCTGACTTTGCTAACCGAGGCGTGCGCACCGAGCGTCCATAACCGCCCTTTTCGATGAGAGCCAGTTCGTCTTTCAGCAATTCCACAATCGGTCGATCATCTTGGGACATAGAGACTTAACCTCTCACGAGAATCGTCCTCGCATCTAACAGGGGAACTCGGGGCGGGCGCTAATGGCTAGTTTCCTACTGATTCGAAACTATCTTTCGGATAACGGTCAGTCTAGAGCAGTCGTGAAACTCAGTCTGTGCGCCAACACACAGAGCAGGACGCAAGAGCCGACAAGAGCAGCTTCTCTTTTAACTTGGAAGTAAACCGCGATCGAAGTTGATCGGCAAGCTCGTCGTTGTGACGCATGTTGCAAATCTCTTCGAGGTTGTCGAAATAGTAGGCAAGCCATGATTGTTTGCTTGATGCTGGACGACACATAATGCGAAAGTCGAGGACCGAGCCGTCTTTTCCTTCGCGACCAATTTCAAAAAATTCGATGGTTGACTTGCCGTTCATCTTTCAATCACTCAGTTAGCCGCGAACTCAAACAGGAGATACCACAGATGACAGACGATGAAGGCGGCATTATTACACCGCGCGAGTACGACTACTGGAAATTGATCTACCGTGAAATGGTTCTCTTGCCTGAATGGTCCGAGTTGAGCGCAGAGTCTCGCGCGCACACAAACTGCTTGAGAGGATCGACGGGAAGCTGCTCGAAGCAGATGCGCCCCCACAACGCAAAGCTCTCTTCACATGCCCACCAGAAGAAAAGCTGAAGACTGCGCGAAAGATGATCAATTATTTTGAAAATGAAGAAAACAACTAGCGCGTCTAGCGACTAAGAATCGAGGGACCAAGCTGCTTGATGGTAAGGAACCACGATTGACCGATGTCCTTTCCACGCGGGCGCTGGTGATCGCCGGCGCCATTACTAGCTCACAACAAACGAAATCCAGTAAGAATAATTCGAGGATGCTTTCAAAACTGCCCGCAGCGTGCAGACTCATCAATGACTAGAAACGCGCCTGACGGGAAATCACTTCGCCTTGTAGCCAGCCGTTACCTCGTCCTTATGCGCTGCGAACGCGGACAGAACTTCTGCCTTCTCACGGGCAGGCACTTTAGCGAAGTCAAGCGAGCGTCCTAGCTCGGCCGCCACCTCGTCGAATTCCGCTGGCGAAATATGCAGATCACGATGCGCCTCCTCAAGGCCCAACGGAGTTTTACCCGGCTTTGTTGGCGAGAATTTGAACGGCCCGCCTGTGACCTCGCAGACCCAAAGGGTTCGCATGAACTTAAGTCCGGGCAACCTGCCCAAGTTGTTGGTGTGCCATTTCCTGAGGGCTGGGTTCTTCGAGTTCTTTCCCACGATTGGGTTCTGCACAATCGCGTCGCTAAAGTGATCAACTACCGCGGCGATGGCGAAGACGCCGCCAAGTCGTTCGTACAGGCTCTTCTCCGTCTGCGAGGCGGCTGTCGCAACGAGTAGCGCAGCTAGAGTCATTACTATCGCGAGTGATTTAATGATTGGAATTTGTGTTTTCATCAATATATTTCCTCCTGTTTTGCTTTTGTGTTATCCGCCCGGCCAAATCCTCCATTTTGGATTCCGCAATCAGTCGTGTCACTTCGGCTATCAACTGGTTGCCGTCTGCGGGCTTAACCAAGTATCCCTGAGCACCCGAAACGCGAGCTGCTTCCCGGTCAGTCTCGTATGCCGCTCCTGAGTAGAAGAGAACCGGTGTCTTTAGATCGAACTGGCGTAACTTTTCGGTAAGCTCCGTACCGGAAAGACCAGGCATCCAGTTGTCTACCAGATACAGATCAAAGTTTTGGGTTTTTGCTAGATCAATAGCCTGAACGTGGCTTGCTGGGCAGACTACCTCATAGCCATATTGGGTTAGGACAAAATCAATCAGCTCGCGAGTATCAACATCATCCTCGGTACAGAGGATACGTCCTTTTGTGGACTGCATAGGGAAGCCTTTCAGTGTTGCTCGTATAAGACGGTGGCCCTTGGGATGGATGGGCTAGAGTAAAAGGCTTTTGTTCCGGGGTCTGTGCGTTAGCACACTTAGAGACTGGGCAGAATTCACTCCCTGATCGCATAGTGCTGCAGGCCAGCTGCCATGGGGTGCCATCATTTGAACAGACTGTCGAAAGCTGGTAGCGATTCGCCGCGAGGCGCGGCTATCCGGTAACCGACTTTGAACAGCGGGCGGCAGATATTTCTGGGGACCATCCACTGGTTATGGAGAATTACCGTACGGCCCACGCGCGATCGCGGTTCGTCAGACGCAGGGGCAGGCAAATACCGAAGACTTGCGCCGGGCAATGATCCATTACCGAACTCTCTTTGAGGAGCTAGTTGGCGAGCCAGAGGTGGCTCGTGCGAAGACTGCGGCCTGAACCTGAGTTGCAAAAAAGCGGACCAAACCGACGAACCGCTCGCGCCGGACAAGAAGGATGACGATCTAATCGCGATTGAGGATCCAGAATTCGCGGGTGCCGAAACCCTTGAGCCGAACATTACCTTGAGGCGTTTCGTCAAATGCAAATCGGCCAAAAAGGAGATGTGGACGACACGAGGTTAGACTTGACCAATTTCGGTTCCACGTCTTCCCTCATACTGCAACTTTTACGACGCACGCTAATCTAAATCGTGGTCCAACGGTGTTTGACTAACCCAACAAATCAGAAGGGTATAGCCAATCGTACTCACCACTTCTAACTTGTATTCCCCGAGGAAAGAAGCTCTTTAGCTTCCCGCCAATCCTCTGCCATACGTTCCAGGGAAGGC
>DATJKB010000218.1:0-12196 GCA_035491875.1 Pyrinomonadaceae bacterium
TGATGAAGTCGCCGTCACGTGGGACGATCAGCAGTTGGCCGGTTCGTCCGGGATAGTATGCCCGAGCAAACATCTCTAGGAAGCGCTGTCGCGCTGCTGAGGCCTTGGGATCGCCTGGCGCAGTACGCCGTACCCGAGGCGTAGCACTCACTGAAGCTCGCTTTAGCTGCTGGCCCAAAACCATCCCAGCCATCGCAAGCAGGTTCAGGACGACCAAGACAGCACCGGAAGCTGTCAACTTTGAAGAACTGAGAAAGATTCGCTTGGTCGTCATGGCCTCCATCGCTTCAAACCGGACCGTGACGGGACTCGATCCGACGAATCAGTAATCGAATGTCCTTAACTCAACAGGGAGATTAGGAATGGTGCCGCGGGTGTGAGTCGAACGCACACGACCTTGCGCTCAACGGATTTTATGTCCCGTGAAGCCTGACCCACATAATGTTATTTACGTGTACTTCTGAGTTTGTCAAACGGTATAGCCGTGTACGACGTGAAAACCGTAAGATTAGTGCTGGTGCCGAGGGCGGGAGTCGAACCCGCACGTCCTTGCGGACAACGGATTTTAAGTCCGCAGCGTCTGCCATTCCGCCACCCCGGCACGCCGTGAAAATAGCATGCGCGTTGCGCAGCAACAAATTGCTGATAGTACATATTGGCCGCGACGGAGTATTACCTTCGCACTGCAGTGACTTCGCCCTTCGCGGTACCTTCACAATTCGTTTGGCTCTGAGACCCCGTCATCCGATTCCTGGTTTCATCAACGACTGTCTCGCCGACTATGGTGAATTCACATTCTGGGCCGATGCTGGCCTCGGCGGTGTAAGTGAAAGTTGTTGCGGCAACCTTTCCGGAAACAGGAAACGACAAATCGAGCCCTTTGAAGCGGGCAGTCCCTTTGACGCCAGAGCCATCCTGTTCAAGCTCCATGACGAACGTGTCCGTTTGCTGCGTGCCTCTACCTTGGACGATACCCGAGAAATTACCATCCCACGTTCCACTGACACGCACGTCAGAATGGACACTAGACGCACTGCTTACACCACAGGACACCAGAATGAGTAAGGTCAGAAAGTGTTGATGGCTATTTGTTACGACTCGCATAATGCTGAACGAACTGAATTCATCATGCAGTTGGATTCGCACCTATAGTGTAACGCTTTGCACTTTAGGTTTGCAGCAAGGGATCAGCAGGAAGAAAAATCGTGCCGTGCTGTTTGTCCGCATCGTGTGAAGCCTGAGTCAGCCGCTAACAAAAAAGCAGTCGCCAAACGGAGACTGCTTCTCAGAACCGCGCGTTTCGATTTCACTCTACGTCGGAAGGATCGTTGAAGAGCACGGTCAGCTTGATACTACCATGTCCGAATTGAGGAAAGCCTGAGGTGCTTCGGTTTCCAGGATCCAGGTTTGAGGATGTGTCATCAGGCGGGAAAAGAACTAGCGAATTCAAGAACTCAATGACCCTGGACTGGTTCGCCGCCGTCAAAGCTGCGAATGCATCTCGAGCTGCAAGTGCCTCGCCGCCATGACGCAATATCACCTCTCTTAAATTTATGCTACGACCATCGTGACCATATGGCGCCGTCGTTCCAACTCCCCAGAGCGGTGTCGTTAGAAACTGTTTACGAATCGTCCCATCGTAGTTCCGTTCGTAGAAGCTTGGTCCAAGATCGTGCCGTTTAAAGTCGGCGAAGATGTTTCGCACGAGAAAACTACGATTAGCCGGCCGTTTCAACGTTGCATACCCGCTGCCGTCGTCGACTGAAGTGAACAGTCCGGTTGCCGTAGCAAACAGGTTATTGAATATCCCGTTGATGGGATCAAATGCAGTTTCAACATCAGCGACTCGCCGGTCATGATCGATTTGCAAATCCGCGATATGGCATTGGGCACATCCAATGTCTTGAAAAGTACCCCGACCGCTAGCAACGGTCGCAGTCTGTTCATACGTCGCCGGTTTGAAGTAGTTCAGAAGATAGAACTCCATGAAATCTACGATGCTCGTGGGTATCTCATTCGCTACACCATCGTGATCAGAATCTTCGTCGCGGTTTGCAGCCGGAGGATCTTCAATCTGATCGTTCGCGCCATCAAGCACCATTCCCGACGGTGTCGTGAACCGGGACCCGAGATGTGCTGCTCTTAGTTCCGGATCAACCGCCTGCAGGCCCATTTCGGCGTTCCATGCACCATCGATGAACTCACGAATAGAAATTGTGCCGCCGTGCGCGAAGAATGGACGCACACGTAAATCGGAATCAACGCCGGATGCTTGCGAAGTATCTACCTCGATGGTATTACCGCGGCGCATCGCACTGATGCTGCCGTAATTGATGCCCTTGCTAATTAATGCCTTCGTTACCTTCTGCTGCGAGGGTGAGTGAAGTGCCTGGTTAATTGCCTGTTGACGAATTGCACGGAGATCCGAAGTGATCTCGTCAGCCAGCATTTCCTTCACACCGAGCCCGAAGAGATGCGGCGCGTCGCGGCTATCAGGTCGGGTGACAACGTCGCCACCAGCTCCAGCAGCTCCACGCGGCCGACCGTGGCATCCGGCACAGCTGTCAACGAGGCCGGCCCCGATCGCCAGGACAGTCTCGATATTGCCCGTGCCATCACCAGAGAGTGGACCAGCACCCTGGGCTCGCGTGTATTTCCGTTGAAAGAGTTGACGACCACGACGAATCGCGCGAAAGGGATCACGATTGATGATGAACATTGAGGAGTCAGGCGTACTAACATCACCGCGTCCTGATCCTGCTTGCTGAAGGAAAGATTTGTTGATACCGACACCAGCAGCGTTTGGCGTTACTGTCTTATCGGGAAGTTGAGCGTGAGTTGAGGGAACAAGCCACAAGACGGCACTGCCAATGCATAGGCTAAACAAGATGGCAAATGACTGAGCCTTGGTTCGAGCGCTCATAGAGGTCTCCTTCACTTGTGATAAGGATCGTGGGGGAACCGACTGAGATTCGGTGACTGAGCTAATGCGACTTCGATTACGACGTCGCGTCTTTCATCCTGATAAGACAATTCGAGAAAAACATTTCATGCGAAACCGATAGAATTGGAGTGCGGTGACCTATCACCGCTTTCATTGAGGTGACATGCCACAATACAAAAGCGGCGACAAATCGCCGCACTTCCAAGGTCGGGTCTAGTTTTCGCGTGTTACTACCGAGTTCCGTCGAGATTCGCCCACTCGCCGGATTGGATGAAGTTGGCCCAGTAGAATGGATGGAGTTGATTGTTTCGCGAGAGCATTTCAAGTTGCACTCGACGCAGGGCCGCTCCGCGGCCCATTCCTTCTTTCAAGCGTGTGTAGTAACTCGTCATGAATTTTCGTGAGGTGTAATCGCTCGCGGGCCACAGACTCATGACCACTGTTTCGGCACCCGCTAACGCGAAAGCTCGACGCAAACCGTAAACACCTTCCCCGGTTCTCACTTCGCCAATACCCGTGTCACAGGCCGACAGAACAACTAGTTTTGTGCCCCAAAGATTGATTGCAGTTGCTTCGAGGGCTGTCAGAATTCCGTCGTCCGTGCCGGACCGTACATTCGCGCCGGCGAGAGCTAAACCGGAACGTAAAAGAGGATTATTAATGCTATTCGGCTGGGCTTCGCTTCTGCTGACGTTTGGTGAATCCGGAAAAAAGAAACCGTGGGTTGCAATATGCAGGATGCGAGGAGCGTTGAGCTGCTTGATCGCAGATTCCGTAGCTGCGGTTCCGGTCAACAATGTCGCATCTGGAAATAGGTCCTTAATTGACATTGCTTCTGCTGCTGTGCCGGAGAGCGGGACGAACTGTCGATTGGACGATTCCTCGACCTGTTTTCGACTTCGTCCAGTCACATTGCTTACTCGAACCTTGGACGTCGAAGCGTGCGCTTGTGTCGCTTCCGCAAAATGCGAAGAGCCGAAGACTGGGTCCGCGAATATAACAGGTTCAGTCTTGCTCACTCGCGCTACATTGGTTCGTAGCAGCTCACGGCCGCTTGTCAAATAAGTTACCTCATAACGTTCAACTAGATATTTCCCGTGTTCGTCACGTAAACACGCAAATGGGATTAGATTCAATTCACCATCAGGTGAGACTAATAGTTGGTTTACGCCGAGCAGCGATTCCCGAATCGGCTGCAGCACCTTCGCATCGACAAGCCGGGCCAGTGCCTGCACATCTTTCCGTTTGGGATTGCGCAACGCCTGGCGCCACTCGTGAATACTCTGATCTATCTCTTTTGCAGGCCCGAGTTCTTTCCACTGCACCTCACCGTGATCCCTGATAATGTAAGCAACGTAGTGAGGTTCAGCATAAGCATCGACAGCACCACGTGCTTTTGGGTTGAATGGACGGTAGACCGCAAACTCGATTAAGGCGGCATTGGCCGGAATCGCTGATTGAATCTGGCTCAGGCTTACTGGGTGCGATCGTTCGTAATAACCCGCACTGCGCAAACTTATCTCTTCCTCAACCCTTTGTCGTTGTTCATCTGCGGTTTTGATCCGCTGATGATACTCCTCGAGGTTCATCTTGCGTGGGCCATCCAGAAGCAGCCGCGCCAATTGCGCCGTTGTCATGTGCAATTGATCAAGTAGAACCTGATCCTCAGGTCCGAACCGTGAGCGCAATGCGTCCAAGCTCTCTGACATAGCATCCTGCACGCGACCCTTTCGTTGCAGAACCGCAGCTGCGCCCAACTGAGCCGCTGACTGATTACTTGACGCAAATGTTGTATGTAGTGAAATGATCCTGCTTGTTTGATTCGACAGGCTTTCCAAATAAGATAACTTCCAGCGTTCAGTACCGGCGGCGAGGTTCAATGAAAGATTGCGATCCTCAATCGCCACCGCTTGAGTTTGCATATCCAGCGCTCTCGCGATCTCACCCCGCGCGACGTAGATCTTCGTCAGGCCATCCAGGATTCTCGCGACACTGGGATGCTGGGAGCCGTTTGCGTTCTTCAGGACAGTTAGCGCGCGTTGCCAAAGGGCCTCTGCTTGATCGTAATGCCCCTGATCGTAATGAATGTTGGCCAGCTGCTCGAGAATGCGACCGATTTTCGGATTGTCTGGTCCGTTAACTACGGTCAGAATATTAAGTGCACGCTGAAGAGCGCTCTCGGCTGGAACGTATTCACGGCGCTGATAATAGATTAATGCAAGATCGCGCAACGCAGTCGCGAGACTCGGATAGTTCCCACGGAATCCAGCTTGGGTTTCCCAAATCGCGATGGCCTGCTTGTACAGCCGCTCGGCGCGAATAGGATCACCAATTTTCAAATCTAAGCTTCCCAATTTGAACAGCGAATAACCAATCCCCTGATGGTTCGGTTTCAGCGTTCTTTTCCGTACATCCAGCACCTGCTCGTACAGTGACCGAGCCTTCTCGTAGTTGCCGTTCTCCTTGTAGAGATCTCCGAGAAGTGTCTTCGTACTCGAGACCCAATCGCCTTCCGGACCTTCTATCGCTTCGGAAATGACAAGAGATTTTTGATACAGCGACTCAGCGATCGCGAAGTTACCTTCGTTTTGGTAGACGTCAGCGAGCTCTTGTTGCAGTTTTGCAATGCGTAAACTATTCGGACCACCTATTTTTTTGCGAATCTCAAGAGTCTGTTCATACAAGAGCTTGGCTGCAGCATAGTTTCCCACCTGCGCCTGCAGGTTTGCCAACATATTGATCGTGGATGCGACTTCCGGGTGATCGCGCCCAAGAACTGCTTCTTTGATTTGTAGAGCCTGGAGATGAAGCTCTTCGGTCTTTTGGTAGTAGCCTTTCCGTTCCCAGAAAATAGCGAGTTCCGTTAACGATTTCGCCACTAATGGGTGCTGCGGCCCTAGAACTTTTTCTCTGATTTGCAGCGCGCGTTTGAGCAGTGGCTCAGCCACATCAAGCCGTGCCTGCAGGCAGTGAATCCATCCCAGGGTCGTGAGATTCTCAGCGACATTCAAACCGTCTGGGCCCTCAACTGACTCAAATAGTTTCAATGAACGCTCGGCTAGCACTTGTGCCTTTTCTATATTCGCTCGGGGGAAATACAGGTCAAATGCTTCAGTATGTAGTGCCTGTGCTTCGTGCAGAATGCATTCGTTGTCCGTAGCGGGCCGAAGTTCCTCAACGCGAATTTCGTAAGTACCTGAGGACATCGGAATCTTGTTCCAAACTTTGATCGTGTAATGACCGCTAGTATCTGCTACTAGATTGACGTGCTCCTCACCAAAGTAACGAAACTCCGAGTCGACATTGGCTATGCGTTTGTTCTCACTTGTGACTACCGTTACAGAAACATCCGATCCGTTCTGCTTCACCGCTACGCGTGCGTATTGGTTGTGACTCAATACCATTTCATAAGAAAAGTTTTGCGCTTCAGAAGCACGGGCAGTTATCGGGCTTCCGATTTCGAGTCGAACGACCTTTGGAGGCGCCTTTGGAGCACGCACGGGTGAAGCTTGTGAGGAGGTTTGGCGAAGCGTTTGACTATGTGCGCCGACTCGTGTGTCGCCACACAGCAGCGAAAAGGACACGGCGAAAAAGCACAAGGATATTCTAAATGCGTGATTAGAACTGATGGCGCACAAAAAATCTCGACACATCGTGGGATCTCGCTAGGACGCTCTCTGCGCTTCGGACGGTTCGCGAGGTGTTTACTTTTTGGGGGATTTCACAACTCGAAAACGATAATAACTGATGAGTTCAGATGTTCCTTTTGGAGATAAGCCAGAAACCTGGAGAATGTACAATTCACTTCTCAACAAAGTCGCAGGCAAGCGCACCTTAATAGTTTGATCACCTTCATGCTCATGCGACCGCGAATTGGCGGCGCGCCAAAGAGTTTTTCCGGTCGTGTGCTGAAGAAGCTCAACTCGGTAAACTGAATATTCGTTTGGTTCCAGGTCTAGCTCTACCGCAACATAGCTTGTTGCTGATTTGACGGATACAGTCGGGACCTCTGTTCCACCTCTGATCTGAGGCGCTAAAACGATCGAGGCAACTTCTACAGGTACACGGGTTTCAGGTTTCTTCGTTTCACCTGAGATAGCTTCGGCGGTCGGCTGCGTCGATGTTGGTTGCGGTTCCTGCGTTGGCGTTGTACCAGCCAGACCCTTGCTTCCGGCGTCGCGCTGTGCGATTTCGCCGTGCTGCGGGACTTGCATCACTTTACGATTCTGGAATACCAACCAAGCGGAAAGGCCGATCAGGATCAAAAGAGCACTTGCGAATGTCCACTGCCATGCGCGGCTGCTGAGCGAAGGGGAGAAGAAGGTTCGCCATGCCGAGAGTTGATTCGGTTGCTGCCGCACGAGTTTTTGGGTTTCTCTACCGCAGTCGTGCAGGGCTCTGGCTAAGGCGACCTTTTCGCGTCGCAGCGGTGAACTGAGATAACGCGTCTCAAATTGAACGCGGAGTTTTCCTTCTAGCTCGCCACTGGCGTAAGCATCGACCAGATCGTCTTCGACTGCCCTTAGCTCTTGAACAAACCGGTCGTCAGTGAAACTCAGCTCGTCGAGTCGCTCTGTCTCCTCGGCAGATAGAGCGCTAAACAGATAGTCTTTAAGTAACTGGCGATTGTATGAACTTTCTTTCATGTTCAATGAAGAACTTCTCAGATATATAAGCGGAAAACCGGGAAGTATTTCATTCAGCCTTCAAACACTGCTTTACACAATTCTCAAGTTCGTCTCGAATTCGGCAGGCGCGAATGCTCAACGCGTTCGTCGTAATGCGTAACTTATCGGCAAGCCACTTTCGATTCGCGATCTTTTGTCGTTCTCTTCCGGTGTAATAGCTTAGGATTAGATCCTGCTTGGCAGGATCCAGGTTCCCAATACAGGTCCGCAGGCATTCCAGCATCCTCTCCTGTAGATCAGCGTCTTGAGAACCGGGAGTTACTGATTGGGCCAGCCAGCCTAATTCTCCTCGTAATTTCTGCTCCTGTCGCACTCGTCGAACGTTCTCCATGAAAACGAACCGCGCAACGATGTAGCAGTACCGCGCGGGCGTCTCGGCCTCGGCAATACCTTCTTCGTGAAGACGACGAGCAACCCGGTTGAGCGTTTCGTCAGCTAGATCTTCGGGTGCTAAACAATTCTTGCGATCGAAATATGCGACGAGACGTCGCCGCATTTCGATGTATTTGTGGCCCTCGGAATCGACACTCCCATCGAGCCAGTGCAGGAGGCGATCGAAAGCGGCAGTATCCAGTTTCCAGTCCCTTTGTGGCCGGGTTACTCGCGGGTACAGCTCGTTCATCGATTCTCAGTTCCGATCGAGGCTGAAGGAATTGACTCGAGAGAGAAGAGGGGGACTTCCGAACACGAGAATACGCTGTCGGGAGGGCGGTCTTCAGCAGTGCGAGGCGGGTTGCATTGTCACACAAAACAGCAGCGGATGCAGAGTTTTTTAGCACGAAGCAAGCTTCGGCGGGAGCTGATAAATCTGAATGAGCCTTTTATGCGCACTTGCGCGGTGCTAAAATCCCATCAACATGCCGCGTCCCGAACCGATGTCTGAAGAACAGGAAGTCTTTCTTCGGCACATTCAAAGAAAAGGTCTCAAGCGCACCGCTCAACGCGACTTGATCCTCGACGTCTTTCTTGGCTGTGAAGAACACCTCTCAAACGAAGATTTATACAGACTTGTAAAGCAAGAAGATCCGAGCGTGGGCCAAACAACTGTCTATCGCACGCTCAAACTTCTCACGGAAGCCGGACTCGCGCGCGAGGTCCGCTTTGGCGATGGACGCACTCACTACGAACACCAGTACAAACACCAACATCACGATCACATGATCTGTTCCGAGTGCGGAAGGATAATTGAATTCTTTTCAGCAGAGTTGGAAGCGATGCAGGATGCAATGGCTGCGAAACACCGGTTTCAGATCACACAACACCTTTTGAGGATTATCGGCATTTGCGCAGAGTGTCGTCGCGCGCAGAAGCAGAAAGCCAACGAAGAACCCAATCTCCAACCGAAGATCCGCCAGGTCGCCGGCCGCTCAAGGTAAGAAGGGCCATTCCGAAATCCGAAATCCCCTTCTTCTTTTGCCACACGCACCGCTTCGGGTATAACCTCATTACACAAGGCGGAAATTTTATGTCAGTAACAATCACTTTTGAACCTTCCGGTGTTAGCGGCATGGTTGCAACCGGAACTTATCTAATCGACGCGGCCAAGAGATTGGGCGCGCCTGTCGGCGTTGGCTGCATGCGTGGCAAGGGACACTGTGCAACTTGCGTGGTTAAAGTCACCGCAGGTGGCGATTTGCTTTCGCCGCCCGGCAGCATTGAACTGACTTTTCTCAGCCAGGAACAACTTGATCAATCTTTGCGGCTGGTGTGTCACTCAAAGTTGATAGGCGATGGTGAAGTCACTTTACGTGCGGTTCGACAAGAGGCACGTGCCAACACAGCGGCAGGTGCTGATGTAGATCTCAAACAACAGTTTGGCAACTTGCCGCTGGAAAAAAAGATCTCAACGTTGTTGCAGCTTGAAGCGATCACCGCTTCAGAAGCTTTCAACGCTGCTATCGATAAGCCGCTTGCCTTTGGCGCGAAGACGTTCGATAGATTCACCAATCGCGCGAAAGCGTCGACAAGTACAAAAGATAGCCAAAAGAAATAGCCCGCCCCGCGCACTCGGTAAATTCATGTGGAGTTTTAGAACGTCAATATCGGCGCGTAGTCTCGTTCTTGCGTCGTGCGTTCTAATTCCGCTTTTCTTTACGGCTTGCCCAAAGGACAACGTGCCGGTGAAACCTCGCGTGGGCATGTCAACAGCGAAGCCTGCCCCCACCATAGCACCAGCAATAGTGACTTTCAGTGGCGAGCGCGCCATGCAGCACGCGCGCAAGCAAGTTGAGATTGGACCAAGACCCCCGGATACTCCGGCTCTCGAAAAAACCCGCAACTACATCATTCAGGAATTGAAGTCGTATGGCTTGAGAGTATTTTCGGACGAGTTTACGGCGAAAACTCCTTTTGGCGAAAAACGAATGGTGAATATCGTTGGTGATATCCCAGGAGAGACGAAAGACTACATCCTGCTTGCGAGCCACTACGATACAAAACTTTACGACGACATGCTTTTTGTCGGCGCGAACGATCCCGCGGCGTCGGTTGGTACGCTATTGGAGATCGGGCGCGTGCTCGCGAGTGCGCAAGAGAAACCAAAACTGTCTTATCGTCTCGTGTTCTTTGATGGGGAAGAAGCATTTTGCGAAGGTTGGGACGAATGCAGCAAGGCAGACGCCCCTGACAATACATACGGCAGTCGCCATTATGTGTCGCAACTAAGAGAACGTGGAGAACTGAAGCGGACGCGAGCGCTGATTCTGCTCGACATGATGGGTTACAAGAAACTCGAACTCGGTCGCGACACTTCCAGTACACGATGGTTGCAAGACATTATCTGGCAAACCGGACGCGAACTTGGTCATGCGAAGATTTTTGTCGACCGGGAGGAAGGTGTCGGTGGGGATGATCACGAACCGTTCTTAGCGGCCGGCATTGACGCAGTCGATTTGATCCAACTTGGTGGCTATCCTTACTGGCACAAGCCGGAAGACGACATCAATAAGATTTCCGCCGACAGCATGAAGATTGTTGGTGAAACGGTGCTCGCAAGCCTGCCCCGGCTCGTCGCGCACCTGTTGGGGAATGGAGGGTAAGGCGCGATGCTAAAGTCACCCGAAATACTTGTTCCGATCGATTTCTCACCGTGCTCGCTGAACGCCTTGCGAGTGGCAATCGGCATGGCCGCCCCTGATGGTGATCTAACGTTGCTGCATGTTATTGATGAACATTTCGTTGACGATGCGGTAGCGGCCGGCCTCGGTACGTCTGAGGACCTTCGGGGTCGTTTGCGCGAGCAGGCCGAAGGATCATTTGTGAACATGTTGGAAGAAATCGATCGGCAGGGAGTAAGTATTGAGAAGATGACGGTAGTTGGTTCTCCGTTCGTTGAGATCTTGAAGATCGCGCGTGACCTTGATTTGCCGATGATTGTCATGGGGGTGAAGGGAAGGTCGACACCCCCGGAAGAGATTCTGTTTGGCTCAACGGCGGAGCGGGTGTTACGTGGTACGCGTGTTCCGGTGTTATGTGTGCCGTATTAAATTTGGAGTGCGGTGACCTGTCACCGCTTTCGTCCTGGCGACTTGTCGCCACATAAAAGCGACGAGTTGTCACACTCTTAAGGAAAAAAGCGGCGACAGGTCGCCGCACTCCAAAGGAAAAAAGCGGCGACAGGTCGCCGCACTCCAAAATGAAAAAGATCGCAGTCATTCCTGGTGATGGCATTGGGCCCGAAGTTATTCGGGAGGCCTTACGCGTGCTCACCAAACTAAACGAGACACGCAATCTCGATCTGCAGTTTGTCGAGTTTGATTGGGGTGCCGAAAAGTTTCTCCGCGAAGGAGTCACGCTTCCAGATAACGCTCTGGAGATGTTGTCTGACGAGTACAACGCGATCCTCGCCGGTGCCTTTGGCGATCCACGCGTGCCGTCGAACAAACATGCGGAAGACATTCTGCTCGGCATGCGTCGAGGGCTCGATTTATACATCAATCTGCGACCCGTTCGACTGCTGCACGATCGGCTTACTCCTCTGCTCAATCGACGAACTACTGACATCGACTTCGTGGTTTTTCGTGAGAACACGGAAGGTGCTTACTGCGGCGCCGGTGGTTTCTTAAAACCGGGCACCGCGGATGAGATCGCCCTGCAGGAAGAAGTAAACACACGTTGTGGCGTCGAGCGAATCATTGTGGCCGCTTTCGAATATGCGCGTGCGAACGGACGACGTCGCGTCACCATGGCTGACAAATCAAATGTGCAGCGATTCGGTGGCGATCTATGGCAACGTGTCTTCAAGGAAGTTGCGGCGGGTTACACCGAGATTGAAGCGAATCATCAATACGTCGATGCAATGGCGATGTTCATGGTGTTAGATCCAACGCAGTATGACGTCATCGTAAGCAACAATCTGTTTGGCGACATCCTCACGGATCTGGGAGCTGCAATTCAAGGAGGTCTCGGTCTCGCGGCTTCCGGAAACATTCATCCCGGAAAAGTTTCGTTGTTTGAGCCCGTACATGGCAGCGCGCCTCCGCTTGCCGGGAAGGGAATTGCGAATCCGGTAGGATCTATTCTGACCGCAGCGATGATGCTAGAATACCTCGGTCTCCAAAACGAA
>DATJKB010000219.1:0-3410 GCA_035491875.1 Pyrinomonadaceae bacterium
GTCACATGAGCGCTGTCCACACGGTCGGCTGTGAGCCGGCGAATTACTCTGCGCGTGAATCTCCGATCCATTTCCCAAAGTCGCTGCAACTGGACGAAAGAAATCGAAAGTGCAGCTCCGCAAAGAAACAGCTCAACCTGAAGATCTATTGAGGAGAACCGTTCGACGAACAGTCCTCCAGCACCAACTAGGACTATGACCATAAAAAGAAACGGTACTGCGCCGCGGCCGCCCAATCGGTTCAAGATGATGCCAAGGAGGACGCAGAAGACGCTCAACGCTATCGCCGTCACTTGAATGTCGAGCGGAAGCGCTACGGTGCCGGGTTCAGCGATCGAAACGAACTTGCCGAAGCTCGGTATCACCTCAAATCGTGAGAGACCAAGGCAAATTCCAGCCGCAAGCAGGGCGAGCAAAGCTACGAGAAGGTCAGATTTCAGTGCTTTCGATTGTTTCAAGCTCAGTTGGGGGGCGACGAGGCGTCGCTGGCTTTCTTGGGATGGCTCTGGTGAGTCAAAACGCCGGAGGAATTATAGCTCGGACAACATAGTTTAATCTAGTCTGATATCGTTAAATGTAGTCTGGTTTCAAGGATTTGATTGCGGTAACTACGGCCTCCTCTTCGTCGGGAAAGACGGTGCGGAGGTCGATCATGACCTGATCTTCAAAGATCCGCGCGACGACTGGGGGGTTCGAAGATCGAAGCTGTCGTTCGATGTCTTCCGCCGACAGCTGCTCGTGGGACAAAGAGATCACAGTTGTTTGGAGCTTCGACGTCGGTCCTGCCCCACCACCGATGGCCGAGTCTGAATTAACGAGCGACACCTTAAGTCCCGTTGTTCCGTTTGTGATTTCCGCGACGACTCGCTCTGCCCGTGAATTCAATTCTTCACGGCTGAGAGAAAGCATCCTCATCACCGGAAGCTCGTCGTTTTCGACGTTTCTTTGATACGACTCGAGCGACGCTCCCAATGCCGCGAGTCGCAACTTGTCAATGCGCAGTGCGCGATAGAGGGGATCTTTTCGCAAGCGATTAACGATCGAAGTCTTCCCCACAATCAAACCCGCTTGAGCTGATCCCAGAAGCTTGTCGCCGCTGAAGGAGATTACGTCAGCACCGCTTAACACCAGGTGAGCAAGACTGTATTCGTCAGTAACTCCGTAAGCACTTAGATCCTTCATCTGTCCTGAGCCTGCATCCTCGTAGACTGGAAGATTTGCTTCGTGCGCTAGTTGGACCAACTCGGAAAGATCCGGTGAACTCGCGAAACCAACGATGCGATAGTTGGAAGGGTGAACGCGCATCAACAATCGTGTGTCCTTCGTAATGGCGCGCCGGTAGTCGTCGATGTTCGTTCGGTTCGTCGTACCGACCTCGACCATGCGGGTTCCCGAAGTTGCCATGACATCAGGTATGCGGAAGTCGCCGCCTATTTCAACCAACTCGCCACGCGACACGATCGTTTCGCCGTCTTTCGCCAGCACACTCAGGATCAGAAGTGCTGCTGCCGCACAGTTATTCACTACGAGCGCATCCTCGGCGCCAGTTAACTGGACCAATAGTGATTCGACACGAATGCCTCGACGTCCTCGACTGCCTGTCGCGGTGTCATATTCCAGGTTGCAGTAACGCGATGCTTTTTGAATTGCTTCGACTGCCTTCTGAGATAAGGGTGCGCGCCCAAGATTTGTGTGTAGCACTACCCCGGTCGCGTTGATTATGTGTGTGAGACCAGTGAGTTGTTCTTGTGCCAGGGTTGCTTCGAGTCTGCGCTCCGCTTCCTCCAGGAGGGTTCCCGCTGTGTGTTCTTCGACAGAGCGGCCCGCGATCGACGAGCCTGAACGGACCAGTGATCGAATGTCTGCGACGGCGGTCCGAGCGAGTGCACTCAATTGTTTTGAACCGACCGAACTCTTCAGTCTCTGTCCAGTTGGCGTCCGCAAAACTTCATCCACGGACGGAATTAGACGAAGGACTGTACCGGCAGCTTTTGTAGGTTTCGACATTGACGAAGGAGTCTTTAAGGGACTGAGGCAAGCATAGCGCGACGTGAGGATGTGGGCAAATACGGCCATTTGTGGAGTAAAAACAAAATGTTTGACACCCACCTTTTCGATTCCCTAGACTGCAATCAGTGACGTCGCATTGACGTTCCCACCTTTAAGACCTGCCTCAGGAGACAATCATTAGGTGTCAATTCGGAACAACAAACTTGCGCGGACCAATGAACAGCTGCGAATCAAGAACAAGTACGCCGCCGGGGAGAATCAACCAACGCCCGACGAACAGCTGACGCGTCTGGAAGAGGATATCAGGCGACTGAAAGTTGAATTTGACATCTACTTCAATGGCGCAGCGAAGCGTCCGCCTTACGATACGAAAGGTCGAGTGGAAACTGTGTTGAAGAGGCTTGGCGACGATAGATCGCTGAGCTTTGCGCAGCGTTATCGATACAACACTCTGATTGCACGGTATAACTCCTTTAGAGATTTGTGGCGGAGGACGATCCAGGGTCGAGAGGAAGGAAAAGACCCCGTCTCAGCCGCGCGTGCCAGCGCGAAGATCAACGAACCGCAAGATAGGGAGGCGGTTTCGTTCGCTTGTGCCGATGCTCATAAGGAAGTTGAAACGGTGAAACATTTGTACGAATCCTTACTGGAAGCAAAGCAAAGGTGCGGCGAACCGATAGAGGGTTTTTCGTTTCCGAGATTTCATCGCTTGATTGCATCGAAGGCGGATGGGATCAAGGATCGATCGGGTTGCGAGAAGGTAACCTTTTCAGTGGCGATCGAAGGTGGGCACGTAAGTTTCAAAGCTCGTGGTGAGTAACTGAGATATATCCAACACTAGAATTAAAAAAGGCGACCAACCGGTCGCCTTTTTTATGTGAGCTTACCGGACCCGTGACCGGAAGCAGTCAGTGGCTTTGCTGACGCAAGCCGGGGAGACAATCACATCTTGGTCACTTTTTCGGCCTGTGGTCCCTTGGGGCCTTGCGTCACCTCGAACTCAACTTCCTGACCCTCTTCGAGAGTCTTGAAGCCGTCGCCCTGAATGGCGCTGTAGTGCACAAAGATGTCCGAAGAGCCTGGCTGCTCAATGAAACCATAACCCTTCGAATTGTTAAACCACTTGACCTTACCGGTTATTCTAGACATAACAACGAATCCTCCTAACGATTCGGTAAAACGGGCGTGAAAGCTTGAAAGCTTCCACACCGACTTGGTTATTGCTGTGTGAGCCTGCTGGCGCTTTGGAAGTGCGCTAACTGAGACACAACCAACAAAAAAAGCATGCCGAATAGCGCGGTGGCGCAATTCAACATGCGTTACTTACGGGGGCAAAACCTACGAAACTCATTGCAGTAAAACTTTTGCTCGGGAATGCGGGGTTCTGGACTGCTGGGCCC
>DATJKB010000220.1:0-9169 GCA_035491875.1 Pyrinomonadaceae bacterium
CTTGATCGCGCGCGGCGCGCTGCTGATTACTATCTGACCAACAAAGCAGAGTCGCCCGCAACGAAGAAGATGATCGAGCGTGTGGTGAAAATGCCGCGCTTTGGTTTGTCGAATATCGGTTAATTCTTTAAACAGGATTTCAGGATTTACAGGATTAGGAAAAGTAAAAGAAAAGAGCGCAAAAGCGCAGGGAGCAAAAAGCGAACAGCGGCGAGTGGACAGTCGTGCTCTTGCCTTTACCCTTCCTTCCTTTTGTCTTTTCTTAATCCTGTAATCCTGAAATCCTGTCTTTAAACGATCTATGCGCGTAATCGCCGGAGAACATAAGGGACGGAAATTAAAAAGCCCGCCGTCGATGCAGGTTCGGCCCACCTCAGACCGCCTGCGCGAAACGCTATTCAACGTTATCGCTCCGCGAATTAGTGGCGCGCGCTTCCTGGATCTCTGTGCGGGCTCCGGCGCGGTTGGAATCGAGGCCTTGTCGCGCGGCGCCTCGTTCGTCACGTTTGTCGATCGATCACGCAAGATGTGTGGCCTGGTTGAGGCTAATCTGGATCTTTGTAGAATTCCTGAGGATCAAACGGAAGTTGTGAATACAACGGCTGAGGATTTCCTGAAGCAAAGTAACCGAAGTGACGTAGCGTGGGACATTATCTTCTTCGATCCTCCGTACGCACATGATTATGTCGACGTACTGAAAGTGATTGCTGAACACGACCGCCTCACCAAAGACGGGATACTCATCGCAGAGCATCATCACAAGAACGAGCTTCCACAAAACGTCGGCGCGCTCAAACAAACTCGTGTGCTCAAGCAAGGCGATTCTGCTCTGACTTTTTACTCGCGGTGAAAGGCTCTTCACACCGTAGGTGTGCAATGTTTATAGCCGGCCTGCTGAACTCCTCCGGCGCCGTTCGGAGGAGCGGAAATGGCCTTGACTGATGATGATGAACTTCCTTTCCGCTCCTCCGAACGGCGAGGGTCTTAATAAGTCCACCGGAAGCTATAAACATGGCACTCCTGACGGAGTGTATGTCGGAATGAAGACTCATTGACCGACTCGAGAGCCCGTTGGGTAACACAGTCTACCTCTTGTTAGAATCAATCCATGCTCGTTCTTGGAATTGAAACATCGTGTGATGAGACCGCGGCAGCAGTAATTCGTGATGGACGCGAAATCGTCTCGTCTGTAATTTCCTCGCAAGTTCCGATTCACAAACGATACGGTGGCGTAGTTCCCGAACTAGCCTCACGCGAACACCTGGACAAGATTGTTCCCGTTGTCACCGAAGCTTTTGAGCGCGCAGGAGTATCTCTTCAACAAGTTGATGGCATCGCCGTCACTGTCGGACCTGGCCTCGTCGGTTCGTTGTTAGTTGGAGTTTCGTACGCCAAGGCGATGGCTTTCGCGCTCGGTAAACCATTCGTTGGCGTAAATCACATCGAAGGCCACATCTATTCCGTCGCTTTCGAGAATCCGCCAATTGAGTATCCAGCTGAAGCGCTGATCGTATCGGGCGGGCACACAAATATTTTCCTGATACCCGAACCTGGTAAATACCAGGTACTCGCTCGCACACGCGACGATGCAGCAGGTGAGGCGTTCGACAAAGTCGCTAAATTACTCGGTCTCGGTTATCCCGGTGGACCAATCATCGAACGACTCGCGCGCGAAGGAAATCCAAAAGCAGTTCCCTTCGCCATTCCTCGCATGGGAGATGGGCTGCCCGATTTTAGTTTCAGCGGTCTAAAAACTGCAGTCACCAAACACGTGCGCGAGACTGGCTTGCGGCCGATGGAAAACGGTACTGAGCCATCACAAGAGATCAAAGACCTGGCTGCGAGCTTTCAGCACGTCGTGGTCCAATCGTTAGTTAAGACAATGGAGCGACTGGCGGAGGAGCATTATCCGAAGACGCTGATCGTGGCCGGTGGGGTGGCGTGTAATGGGAAGCTACGAGAAGTATCTGGACAAGCGGCGAAGAGGCTTGGTGTTCCCGTTTACTTCCCTTCACCGCATCTCTCAACTGACAATGCTGCAATGATCGCGGCCGCAGGAACTGTGAAGCTCATGGCCGGCGAACGCGCGGATTTGGATCTCAACGCTGATGTGACGTTGCGACTTCAGAATATTGGATTGGAGGAAGAAGCCGCGAAGAGAGCGAACGTTAGGTATCGTTTGTAAAGGTGTCAAAAAGAAAATCAGTGGTCAGTTATTAGTTGACAGTTATCAATTATCAATTTGGTCTTGGTTGGTGAACTCAGGCCTACCCGGTTTCTTCCAGGTCACCACAAAGACGCAAGAACAAAATGATAACTGATAACTGTCAAATAATAACTGACCACTGATTCTCTGCTTCTGCCGCTGCTTCCTGTTTGCGTGGCCTCGTCACGCGAGACCTAAGGTGGGCCTTATCAACCCTCTATCGTGCTCATCGCAGTGACGGCACGTTTTTCGTAAGCCGCAATCGTTGCGATGTTCTTTTTTTCGATCTCCGTTAAAGAGTCGTCGGTGAAGTTTGGATCCGCCTTATACCAATCGAAGCTCGCGAAGTACTTCTGCAACCACGGCTCTTTAAAGACCTTGCCGTGCCTGGCGTAAATCTCCTGCCGCATCTGGCTGGCATCTTCCAGGAACAAGCCTTCCAACAAAGCACGCGTGACGGCCTTCGTACCCAGCTCTTCGTGAATCTTCTTCTCAACACGCACGATCGTTTCGACGTTAAGCTTGTCGTTACCCGATAGCTCTTCGTCTTTGAAGTTCTCGCTAATCACGTACCACGGCTGCATATCGAAGTGCTGTTGCAACCATGGAGCTCGAAACGTGCGTCCGTGGCGAGCATAGATCTCATTGCGAATAAGCCGCAGTTCATGAAGACTCAATCCCCGCAGCATTGTTTCTGAGATCGCTTTGTTCTCGAAGAGCTCCATATCGCCCGGCAACAACGCAACTCGTCGCTGGCGCTTTTGAGCATCTGATAAGAACGCGATGTTCTTGCGTTCGATCGTGGTTAATTTTTTCGAATCGTAACTGTCCGCGGCTGTGTACCAGTAACGCTCTTCGAAATACTGCTGCAACCACGGCTGATCGTCGAAACGCTTGCCATGAATCGCTTCCACCTCAGCGACCAGAACTGTCCATTCAGCGCCACTGTGAGTACCAAGTTTCTTCGGGGTGATTGGGCGGTCGCGCCAGTAGCGCATATCGCCGGGTTGAATTGTTTCGTGCTTGCTGGCCTCAGCAATCCGGATCAAGTCGAGATTCCGACGCTCCGTGTCATTGAGCATCGCATTGTTGAAGTCAGGATTGGCTTTGAACCAGGACCGTGATTCAAGGAAGTACTTGATCTCCGAGTCCTTAAATATTCGCCCGTGGCGTCCGAACACGATGCCGCGAATGAATTTGAGATCGTCGAGGGGCAGCGATTGAATCTGTGAAGGCTTGAGTGCAGTCTTTGCAAAATCAAAGCTCTCCCAGACCTGGAGGTTGTCCTGCGCCTGGATCGAAATGCTCGCGGACACAAGCAAGCAAAGCGCTAGCACAAAATTGCGCATGTACCGGGGGGATACAAACATTGGTGTTCTCCTTCACTCGTGAATCGCAAGAGCTAAGAGCCAAGGGCAAAGAGCAAGGATCTCTTGGCTCTTCCCTCTTAGCTCTTCCCTCTTAGCTCTTGCGATTCACGATTCACGATTTTTCAGCCGAAGATATCGCGCACCTTATCGACGAGGCCCTTGTCTTCCAAATCCTGATTCTCAACTTCCGCCAGCTGTTCCAGAAGCTTGCGCTGTTCTCGCGTTAGTGTTGTCGGCGTTATTACAGTCACAGAAACAAACAAATCCCCGCGACCCCGTCCGCCCAATACCGGCATCCCTTTTCCTTTAAGTCGGAAGACTGTGCCCGTCTGCGTGGCCATCGGAATCTTTAACTTCTCTTCATCATCTAAAGTCTTTACAAAAATTTCAGCCCCTAAGGCCGCCTGTGCAAACGTTATCGGCACGGCCTCGTAGAGGTTGCTACCTTGTCGCTCAAATTGCTCGTGCTCGGCAACGTGGATAACCACATAGAGATCGCCAGCTGGCCCTCCCTGAGTTCCGGCCTCGCCTTCTCCCTGAACACGCAATCTTGAACCAGTTTCCACCCCCGCCGGGACCTTTACTTCCAGCTGCTTCTCGCGCTCAACGCGACCTGCTCCGTTGCACTGGGTGCATGGAGTCTTTACCACACGACCCGCACCGCGACACGCATTACAAGTACGAGCGACTGAAAAGAAGCCCTGCTGATAACGAACTTGTCCCGTTCCACTGCACGTCTGACAACTTTCGGGCTGCGTTCCCCCTGCGGCACCAGAACCGCTACACGTCTGACATCCTTCAAGTCGCGGAATGCGAAGTTGCGCCGTCATTCCAACCGCGGCTTCTTCAAGACTGATCTCCAGATCGTAACGAAGATCCGAGCCTCTTTGTGCCCCTGTCCGGCGACTCCCCGCACGCCCGCCTCCAAATACGTCGCCGAAGCCAAAAAGATCGCCGAGGATGTCTTCAATGCCACCAAAACCAGGCGCGCCCCACGCACCTGCGCCGGCTGAACTGGAAACGCCCGCGTGCCCGAAACGATCGTACCGGCGGCGCTGCTCGGCATCTGACAAGATGCCGTATGCTTCAGCCGCCTCCTTAAACTTCTCCTCAGCACTCGCATCGTTCGGATTCTTGTCCGGGTGAAATTTAACAGCGAGTCGCCGATAGGCACTCTTTATTTCCTGGTCGGTCGCCGTTCTATTGACTCCCAACACTTCGTAATAATCACGCTTACTACTCATTTTAGATTAAGCCAGACCTCTCCAAATAAATGTGTATATTGAGCCGACACTTCACCAAACGACAAGTCAAAACCTAACGAACATTAAAGCGCACTAAACTCCCGTAGTTGTGTCGACCGCAGGATTCATCATTGCGGAGGTGAGTTGTGTAGCAGTACGTTCCAGGTTATTCAACGCTTTATTTATCTGTTCGATGCTGTCCGTTTTGGCGGCGGCTTCGGCGTCAACAAAACATCGCTCAGCTGCCTCCTGCTCGGTTTCGGACAACAGCCCGCCAAACTTATTAAATGATTTTTGTGTGTTTCTAAGCAGCGACTCGAGTTTACTGCGCAGCACTATGATTTCTTTGGCGCCCCGATCACTATCGGCAAATTCTTCCGCTTCATGTATCAGTCGATCAATCTCGTCCGGTGTTAGGCCGGAGGTCGGCGTGATTCGCATTTGCTGTTCGCGGCCCGTCGCCTTGTCTTGCGCTGAGACAGATACGATTCCGTTGGCATCCACTTCAAACGACACATCGATCTGCGGCACGCCGCGCGGACTTGGCGGAATACCGACCAGTTCAAACTTGCCCAGCGAACGGTTTCCGCTTGCCACTTCACGTTCGCCCTGCAAGATGTGGATTTCAACAGAAGCCTGGTTGTCGATCACAGTCGTGAACGTCTGGGTGTTTCTAAGCGGTATCGTTGAGTTTTTTTCGATGATCTTTGTAAACAGCCCGCCGCGGGTTTCCAACCCAAGACTCAACGGCAGCACATCGAGCAGCACTATGTCTTTAACGTCTCCGCTCAACACTCCACCTTGAATCGCCGCGCCCATCGCTACGACTTCGTCTGGGTTGATCTCTGCAGACGGCTTCTTGCCAAAGATTTTCTCCACCGTACGTTCAACAATGGGAGAACGGGTTTGGCCACCAACGAGGATAATCTTGTCGATGTCGCTGGCCTGAAGTTTCGCGTCACTCAAAGCCGTGTGACACGGTTCAACTGTCAGCTCGACGAGCTCGGCAACTAGTGCTTCAAACTGATCGCGAGTTAATGACTTATTGAAGTGTTTCGGACCTGTCGCATCAGCAGCGATAAAGGGCAGGTTTATGTTCGTCTCGGTTGATGACGACAACTCGCATTTTGCACGCTCGGCAACTTCTTTCAGTCGTTGTAGAGCCAACCGATCCTGCCGCAGGTCGATTCCGGTGTCAGCGAGGAATTCGTCCGCCATCCAATTCATAATGCGGTCGTCCATGTCTTCGCCGCCGAGGAACGTATTTCCTGACGTCGAAAGCACTTCAAACACGCCTTCATTTATTTCAAGGATCGAAATGTCGAAAGTACCACCGCCGAAGTCGTAAACTGCGATGCGCTCAATGCCGCTCTTGCCTTGTCCGTACGCCAACGCTGCGGCTGTAGGCTCGTTAATGATTCTCTCAACGGAAAGGCCGGCAATTTTCCCCGCGTCCTTCGTCGCCTGGCGCTGCGTGTCGTCGAAATAAGCAGGTACAGTGATGATGGCGTCGGTGACTGGCTCACCGAGAAAATCCTCGGCCGCCGCTTTTAGCCGCTGCAAAACGATACCGGAGAGTTCAGGCGGACTGTAGCTCCGGCCCTGCACCCGAACGCGAGCGTCGCCATTTTGCGAATCGACTATCTCGAACGGCGAGGTGTCGCGCATGCGCTCTACTTCCGGCGAATTGAACTTCCTTCCAATCAAACGCTTAACTGCGTAGACGGTGTTCGCGGCATTGGTTACTGCCTGTCGCTTAGCAATTTGGCCAACCAAACGCTCGCCTTTGTCGGTAAAGCCAACGACGCTCGGTGTCGTTCGGCCACCTTCTTTGTTGGGCACGATTTGTACTGCGCCGCCCTCAAGTACAGTTACGCAGCAGTTCGTTGTTCCCAAATCTATGCCGATTGCTTTACCCATCTAACTCCGGCTGAACTTAGTTTCCCTTCGCCACCTTCACCAGCGCAGGACGAATCAACTTATCTCCCAACTTGTACCCCGAGACGATCTCCTGAATAACGGTATCAGGTTCGTATTCGTCGGTAGCTTCTGTAACAACGGCCTCATGAACATGCGGATTAAACTGTTCGCCCACGGATGCAATCGCAGTCACTCCCAAGGCCTCCAGAACACCGTTCAATTGTTTGAAAATCAGATCCACACCACTCAAGAAATGCCGGAATTCATCTGACTCGCTCGCTTCCTTAGAAGCTTCGGCCTCAAGGGCGCGTTTGAGATTATCAACAACCGGCAGAAGCTTTGTCGTGATGTCGATGACCACCCTGTTGTAAGTTTCCGATCGCTCGCGATCCATTCGCTTGCGATAGTTCTCGAAGTCGGCTTGTCGCCGTGCAAGGCGATCTTTCAACTCGCCATTCTCAGCTTGGACACGCCGAAGCTCCGCCCGCGTCGCCACTAACTCGGCAGTGGCGGGTCCTCCTTCAAATTCGTCGCCCTCAGGTCCGCCGCTCTGAAACGCCTGCTCAGGTAACTCAATTGTTACGGGCTCTTCGTCAATGTCGGCGGGTACGACTTCGGGGTCGTTTTCGGGATCTAATCTGTCCATGTCGGCAGGGCTACTGTCCGGAGAAGAATCGCCTTTCGCTTCAGCGTCGAGGAACCGGATGGGAATCCGCTTCCCCCGCTTTTCATCTCTGTCTGATGCCATCAGGAGGGCTGAAAAACTGACTGAATCGCTTTCAAGATGCTGTCTGTTGACTCAGGCGATGCTCAATCAGCCGCGCCATGTAGTTTACCATAGCCATTATTCTGGCATATTCAATTCTCATCGGACCCACCACGCCGAGCGTCCCAACTGTTTCAGTCGATCCAGCTCGATACGGCGCGGTAATCAAGGTACAGTTTTGCATTGAGCTTGTCGGGTGTTCCCTTCCGATTACTACATGCACATCGCCACCATAGTTTTGGGAATCGTGAGTTACGCACTCGTTGAGAATCTTGAGCAGACGCGATTTCTCTTCAAACGTGCGAAACAGTTCCTGCATCCGATCGAAATCTACAAAGTCGGGTTTCGTGAGAATGTTGGACGCCCCATCAACGTAAACTTCACCATTGCTGTCGCCTTCCAAACTGCGCTCGCAAAGTAGAATCGCATTCCGTAAAAGCCGGTCATACAACGCCTTCTCTTCGTGCATCAGTCCCAAAATCTCTGATCGGATGGCTAAAAGACTCTTGCCGCTGAATTCGCCGTTCAGGTAGTTGGCTGTCTTGTCGAGCTCGTCCTGCGTTAATTCATCTGCAAGACGAATCACCTTGTTATGGATTATGTTCGACATCGATACCAACACGACCAGGATCCGCTTATCGGGCAGTTGCAGGAATTCGATGTGCTTCAAGCGGTTCTGCGCAAGCGAAGGCGACACAACTATGCCCACGTTCTGCGACAGCGCGGAAAGCACATGCGAGGCGGTTTCCATCAAACGATCAGGAGATGCAGCGCCATCGAAGGCGTCCACGGAAAACAGATCGTCGATGATCTTGAGATCGCCTTTCGACAACTTTGCTTCGCCCAACATATTGTCGACGTAATACCTGTATCCCTTGTCTGTCGGAATGCGTCCGGCGGAAGTATGGGGCTGTTCGACGTATCCGGTGTTCTCCAGATCGGCCATCACATTCCGGATAGTTGCTGGGCTCCAACCGTAGGCGTGCAAAAAGCCGTCCGACAAAACGCGCGAACCGACGGCTTCACCGGTCACAAGGTGTTCTTTTATCAGCGCCGCGAGCAGGGCTTGGGCACGAGAATCGAGTGAACCCGCTGGTTCGGTGGTTGGAATGTTGGAGGTGCGACGGGGCATACTTCTCAGAAAACTGAAGAACACTCACTGCAGCGCCGGAAGACTTAGTCTTGCCCGTAAATGGGTGACCATGATTGATTTCCGGCCTCCCGCAGTATACGAAATCCCTGTAAAAGGCCGCAAACAATGGACTCAATAAACTACCGAATGGGGCGTCGCGGATGCTGGAAAGAGGGCTAAACTATTAATCTTCAATAGTTTAGGTAGCCCGGAAGGCCACATCAATTAGTCGATTTGAGGCCGCCCGCCGAGAGTTGACGAGCCGCTCTCGCCCTCCTTAAGATTACAACCGCTGGAGTCATAACCCGGGTAGAGCTCGCGTAGATCAATTAGCTCTTCTCTCCGATCGCGCAAGATGTCCCCCAAACCCGAAACCGCCGCGCGACACTAAAAGTCATGACCGAAATAAGAAAGTATTTTGCGGATGCGTTTCGCCACCTCGGTGGTAATCGTGGCGTGCCGACAATAGACGTGCGGTATTACCCATACGCCGGCCTGCGACACACGATTCGCCTTCGATCCGGTCGTGTC
>DATJKB010000221.1:0-9543 GCA_035491875.1 Pyrinomonadaceae bacterium
TGATTGGCTTGTAGCCAGTTTGCTCTGAAAACCTGATAGCTAACTTTTCGATCGTTGCGCGAGCTGAAGCGCGTGCGAGTATCGCCACCGTGCCCCCACTTCCGCCGCCGGTGATTCGCGCGCCAAACAAACCATTGGCGGCTGAGTTGCGCACTAGATCGACGATCAGGTCAGTCGCTTCTGCTCCGAGTCCGCAATCAGAGTAGCTCCGGTGTGATTCAAACATGAGTTGGCCCAGGTCAGGCGCTCTTTCGATTCCTTGCCAGTTCTTCAACATGGAGGCGAACGATTGCACGCGCGCGTTTTCATAAACTGCATGGCTGGTTGCTTGTCGCACCAGATATTCGCCCTCGGGCTGTACGCTTGTTACGGAATCAGTGATTCCCTGGTAGCGCGAAAGAAAGTTGTCACCTTTCATAATTTCCGGAAGCGTACTTAGATAGTTCTCGTCAAAATTAAGCTGCGTGATGTTCGCGAGATAGCCCTTCCATCTCGGGTCTTCTATCGAGACTTTTCCCGCCTCAGCGGGAGTTACTCGCAACCCTGCGAGGTCTGCAATAATTCGATAGCCCATGAATGCGGCCGTGCGTACTACCGTGTAGTCCGAACCGCTGACCGCATGTCGCACACCTGAGTCGACGCCCCACAACTCGAGTTCATCTGGAATTCCTAAAGCCCCAAGCAGCTGATCGGGTTGACATAACAACTCGAGCAAACGGTTGTCTTCGCCACACGCGGAGGTCATCTGGTCCATGATTCCACATGGAGCTCCCGCGACGAGATTCTCAACTTTCTGGCAGAGTGTCGCCAGTTCTCGACAATCCATTTCGATTCCGAAAGCGGTAGTGACGGCTTGCATTACTGCAACTTCAAGTGCCGCTGATGATGCAACTCCTTTTCCTTCAGGCACCGTCGAATGGATCAAAAGAGAGGCGCCTTTTTCGAACCGAGTGTTTTTCTCGCGCATCAGCACCAGGAAAACACCGGCGACGTAAGCCGCCCAGTGATTCTCAGCTTTGGTAAAGAGAGCCCGGGCGGCTTCGTATTCAACTGGGCCATCAAAGTTCTGTAGACCAATTTCGATCGACCGGGTCTTCTGACTCCGGATCCGGAGCGTTCGTGCTTCAGACTTTTGCAGGGCAACATAGGTTGCGTCAGCGATCGGAAGCTGAAGTACGAGCGAACCGGAATAATCAGCGATGCCGCCCATTACGTCGAGCCTGCCGGGCGCACGCGTGACAACGACAGGTTCAGCTTTGTTGAAAAGGTCAGAGGAGGAAACACTCTCAATGAAGCGCGTGGTCTCGGCGCTCTCATTGGCTGATCCTTCGATGACGCTGAATGTTCTCATTGGGTCTTAATTTCGATACGAGCCGCGTCGTGGGACACAGTCAGTACCGGAACGCGGTAGCGTCGGGTCTACTTGCCACAACGTCGACTCAAGGGCAGCAGGACCCGACGCTACCGCGTTCCGGTACTGACTGTGTACCACTGCGTTGACTCACATCCTTACAATAATCCGCGACGCCTTAAAGCCGAGGTCAAAAGCGGTTCCATTTGCGAGCGTATCGCCTGGTTGGCGTAACCAATCCACGACACGTCAGGGTTGACTGATAGTTCGGCACTCAGTTGTTGTCCGTTCACGCCGGTAACGATTACCCCTGCTTCGCGCGCGACCAACTCCGTACACACATCATAAGGGTGACAGCAGATGCCTAGAGCCGCGCCACGTTTCGCAAGCAGTTCATTCATCAGCGGACGCAGATCTGCGGTGAAGCGATCGTGTCCACTCATGAGTTCAAATAACTGTCCAGCTGACGATGCATACTGATCTTCAAAGCAGTGTGCTTTGCCGGCTTGTACGGGACCGAGTGCAGCAAGAACAATTTCTTCTTCAATCCCAGCAAGTTCGTCACGAGCGCCCGGAAAGAACCGGGAAATCTGTGCATACCCGTGGGCGATTGTTTTTGCAGATGATGGCTTGAGCGTTAGCGCTTCCGATGTGCCAGTCAAACGATTGAATCGTTCCGCAGTGACGCCGCTGCCCTTTATGGCCCAGGCCGAGTCAGATAAGTGTTGTTTGACGAGCGGGATCTCGGTCTGAATCGCGAATTCAATATCACTCAACGAAGTCGCTGGTCCTTTGTTGGGGGCTACTCCCGTAAGAATCCACGCACTACGTTTCTGATACATCAATCCGCGCGTACCGTCGATCGGATCGACGATGATCCGCCAGCTTGCATCATCTTCACTAGTGCCGCGGGGCAACATGATCTTTCCGTCGGGCAAACCTTCCGCAATCAGAACGAGCGGGACATTAACCGCAATCTCGCGTTCAAAAACTTCGACGAGCAATTCCTCACTCACGCGATCGATTGCATAGATCGTGTCGCCTTCCTCTTCACGAGCCACGGCGGAAAGATCTTCCAGGCGCGACCGCTCACACGACTCAACGACCGCTTCCCGGATCTGCCGGTGCAGTTGTTTCAGTGGTCCAATTAGAGATTGAATGCTCTCCGTCATTGCGATTGCAGCGAATAATGCAGAGGAGGAACAGCGCGAAGTTCCGCGGCTTTTTGCTCAGGTGAAGTGTCGCTTAAAAAATTTCCTCCACCGATCTCCGGCCCAGCAAGATACTTCAGCAGATTCGGTTTTCTTAAAGGTGGATGTATTTCGATATGGAAGTGAAACCCACGATGATCACCGTTGTCAGTCGGCGCTTGATGAAGTGCCATCACATAGGGGAAAGGCATTTGCCACAAGTTATCCAACCTAACCAGCGTCTCTTTTAACACGGCCGCAAAAGATTGCACTTCGGCATCGTTGAGGCTCGCGAGACTTGCATGCGTTTGTTTTGGCGCAACATAGACTTCATATGCATAACGTGCAAAGTAGGGAAGAAAAGCAATCGTCGAAACATTCTCGCCGATGATGCGACTCTGATCCTTTTGTTCAGCGGCAATGATGTCCTGAAAGAGTGGACGAGCAGTTTGCAGGAGATACCGAGCGCTGGCTCCGGCTTCGATCTCGATTGTCTTGAAAACAAAATTCGTGGCGTAAATCTGACAGTGCGGATGCGGATTTGAAACGCCAACAACTTCGCCTTTGTTTTCAAATACAAGAACATGCTTGACACCCGGGTGTGTCGCAAGCTCGGTGTACTGACGCTGCCACGCACCCAGGAGATTCTCGATTTCCGTTTGCTCGAGTTGGGCCAAAGACAGATCGTGTCGCGGTGTGTAACAAACCACGCGTGCGATGCCCTGTGCCGGTCGATTCTGATTGATGCCGGTTGCGGGTGATAGATCGACCGGAGCAGTTACCCCGACACACGGGTGGTCGTTATCAAAAACAAACACGCCGTCGTACTGGGGATTGTTCGCACCACCGACGCGCGCATTTCCAGGACAAAGGTAACAGTCGTCAACGTAAGCAGGAAAGTTCTGAGGTTCGTGAGGAACTGTTTCACCGCTCCACGGTCGATCCTGCCGGTGCGCCGCAACGATGACCCACTCTTCTCGAAGTGGGTGCCAGCGTTCTTCCCAGATGGCGCCTGAATCTGAAGTCAATGTTCTATTTGCTTGCGGGCGTCCCGCTTGCCGTCGCCTCTCTCATCGAAGCGATTTGGCGGCGATTGCGTCGCTCGGTCAGAATTTGGTCGGCCATAACGCCGATCAAGATCACTGCGCCCATCACTGCGAGATCCAGAGAACTCGGAATGCCAAGTAGGTTTACAAGATTTCTGAGTACCTGAATCAGTGCCGTGCCGATCAGAATACCAACAACGGAACCTTCGCCACCTCGCAGGGAACACCCACCCAAAACGGCGGCTGCGATTCCGTAAAGTTCATACGCATTGCCATGGTTGGCAGGAGATATGGAGTTTGTGTAGAACGCGAAAATAATTCCTGATATTGCCGTTAGTGCGCCCGCGACAACATACGCCGCGGTTATGATGCCGCGCGTGTTGATGCCGGCGTAGCGAGCAGCTTCGGGGTTTCGCCCGGCCGCGAACAGATAACGCCCGTACACTGATCTGTGTAGCGCAATCCACGTAATGACACTGATTACGATCAGAAGTACGAATGGCATCGGTATCTTGAAGAGGTTTTCATTCGCCAGGAACCGGAGAAAATCCAACCCGGTCACGGTACCGAATCCCTTAGTGTTGTCGCTGCTAATGAAACGTGCGAGTCCTCTGTAAACCAACAGGCCGCACAACGTAACAATGAACGGCTGCATATTTAGCCGGGTGATCAGGAGACCGTGAGTCCATGAAAGCGTCATTGCCACGAGAATGCAAAGCAGAATCGCCGGCACCACACCGATGTGCCATTCGGTCAGCATCATCGACAGCAGCACGCCGAGCAAAGCCATCATCGATCCTACTGATAACTCGATGCCGCCGGTGATGATCACGATTCCAAGACCGATGCTGAAGATGCCAAACGCGCCAATCTGTCGCGCGAGGTTCTGCAAGTTAATGGCGAGCAGGAACTTTGGCTCATAAACTGAGGCGATAGCGCAGAGAACAATTAGCAGGACAAAGATGCCAAGCTCTTTTTTCATGCGGAGATTATCCTTCGGAACCCGTGGCCAGATACATAACGGCTTCTTCCGTGAACTGTGGGCGTTCGAGAATTCCAGTAATACGTCCTTCGTGCATCACCGCGATTCGATCACTGATGCCGAGCACCTCTTCCATTTCGCTACTGATGACGATCACTGAGACACCGTCGTCCGCGAGCCGCCTGATCAAGGAATAGATTTCAGCTTTGGCCCCAACGTCGATACCGCGAGTTGGTTCGTCGAAAATCAGGACCTTTGGATCACATGCGAGCCAACGCGCCAGTACCACTTTCTGTTGATTACCCCCGCTGAGATTTGCTGCACGCATTTCCGGCGAAGGCGTCTTGATATTGATCGATTTCACTGCCTGAACGGCAGCGGCTGTTTCCTTCGTCGAACTAATAATCTTGGCGTTGGAGTAGCTGTCGAGATTTGGCAACGAGATGTTTTCGCGTACGTTGAAGTCGACAATTAGTCCCGTTGCCCGTCGGTCTTCAGGCACCAAATAAATACCGTGATTGATCGCGTCTTTGGGCGTTTTGATGTGGAGCGTCCTACCTGCTAATGACACAGACGCAGCAATCGCCTCGTCGGCACCGAAAAGGGATCGAGCGACTTCAGATCTTCCCGCCCCGACAAGGCCGGCAAAACCCAGCACTTCACCACGTGCGACGATGAACGAAACCGCGTGATGAGGGTAGCGTTGCGTGCGAAGACCACTAACTACAAATCCCTCTCCTTCGGTTGTTCGATCGGGGGCGGGGTGTGTCTTAAACATTTCTTTCAGATCTCGACCGACCATTTTGCGAACCATCACATCATGGGTCAGTTCGCTGCGTTCAATAATACCGGCGTTCTTGCCGTCGCGAAGTACAAAGGCGCGGTCAGCGATCTGTTCGACTTCATGCAAGCGGTGCGAGATATAGATCACACTAACGCCGTCAGCTCTTAAATCGCGAACTATCTCCAGGAGGCGACGAGTTTCAGTTAGCGTCAAACTCGACGTTGGTTCATCCATAATGATGATCCGCGAGCCGGTTGAAAGCGAACGCGCAATTTCCACCAGCTGTTGATGCGCGAGCGGAAGTTTGTTGAGTGGGGTGCGACTTGAGATGTCGAGACCGACTTTGCGAAGCAACTCGTCAGATTCGCGGTGGATACGCTTGCGGTCGATGAGTTTGAGAAAGCCGCCTTTAGTAGGTTCACGACGAAGAAAGATATTGGCGGCGATATCGAGGTTATCGAGGACGCTCAGCTCCTGATGGATAAACTCAATGCCAAACGCGCTGGCTTCGCGCGGCGATCGGATTTCAACCTCAGCCCCATCGATGCGAACCTGGCCGGCATCGCGGGAGATCGCCCCGCCAAGGATCTTCATCAGGGTGGATTTGCCGGCGCCATTCTCACCAATGAGCGCAACCACTTCGCCGCGGTTGACCGTCAGACCCACCTGGTCCAACGCATACACGCCCGGGAATCGTTTACTGATTCCGGTCATTTCGAGGATTGGCGTGGTTGTCGACATTGTCCTCAGCGGCAGGAGCAGCGCTGGAGCAGGAAAGAGATCCCTGCCTGCTCCTGCCGCCTGCTCCTCGTTAGCTCAACCGCGCCCGCGCAAGCTGTTGATCTTTTTCGTGAATTCCTCGACCTGGTCTTTTTTCACCGCTATGGTCGGTACGATGATCTGTTTGTTTGCGGGAACGACTGATTTGTCGCCGCTCAAGATTTTGGCCATCAGTTCCATCGATCTGAAACCAAACTCAAACGGTTGCTGCACGACCGTGGCATAAATCGCGCCCTCTTTAATGCCACTCAACGTTTCGTCCTCTTCATCGAACGCTACGATCTTCACCTGGCCTGTCTTTCCCGCTTCCTTAACTGCGCCCAGGATAGCTGGACCGTTGTAAGACCACAGACCTACGAGACAATTGATATCGGGTTGTTTTACCAGCGCGTCGGCAGCGTTCGATTTCGCACGCACCCGTTCACCGTTGTCAGTGCGGACATCCAGGATCTGAATATTAGATCCTTGCAGCACTTCTTTTATTCCCTGAAAGCGTTGTTGTGCATTGGCCGCATCGAGGCTGCCGACAAACACCATGATCTTTCCACCCTGAGGCAGCGCTTCCTTGATCAACTCACCGGCTTGTCGTCCCGCCGCGACGTTGTCGGTTCCGATGTAGCAGGCGCGATTGCTATTCGGCGCATCGCTGTCCTGGGTTACAACAAGCGCCTGGCTCGCTGCCCGATTCAGCATCGGCGACTGATTTTGCGGATCGATTGGGCTGATTGCGATGCCGTCGATTCCTTTGGCGAGTAGATCCTCAACCACGCGCTGTTGTTCAGCAGCCGTCCCGTCGGAGTTGATGCGAAACTCAACTTCGATTCCCGGAATATCGTTCGCCGCCTTTTCGGTCCCTTTACGCGCAATGGCCCAAAAATCAGAAGCGTTGTTCGTCACGAATGCTAGTTTGTATTTCTTTCCGGTCGGCGTCGTCGTATTGGTGGATGACTGACAGCTCGTGAAAATCGTTAGCACTAACAAAGCCAGGATAGTCGCTACAACCAGGGCAAGTTTGGGAAGTCGCATAGGTTCCTCGGTTTTTTCAAAGGGTTAGACAGATTAGACCTTGAATACTTTGTGCAGTGCAGGATAAAGCTCGCGATAGGATCGGTAAAGTGGTTCCAACACTTTTACCGCCGCAGCATCCGGTTCGATTCGATCAATAACTCGCACGACGTCGGCACAAGCATCGTCAACTGACTTCCACAGGCCACCGCCAACACCTGCGAGCAGAGCGGCGCCGTAGGCCGCTCCTTCTTCCGCTTGAACTATATCCACCGCATGTGCATAAACGTCTGCTTGAATTTGGCGCCAGAGTTTCGAACGCGCTCCACCACCACCAAGACGAATCGACTCGATTGGTACGTTCATGTCTCGAAAGATTTCCAGCGAGTCGCGCAAGCTGAAAGCTACGCCTTCGAGAATCGCCCGGACGACATGTGCGCGCGTATGACTTGCGGTCAACCCAACGAGTGCAGCGCGAGCGTTTGGATCCAGGTGTGGAGTTCGTTCGCCCATTAAATAAGGAGCCCAAAGCAGATTGTTTGCTCCGGCTGGAACGTCCGCAGCTTCGGCAGTGAGTTGATCATAAGGCGCTAAGTCGAATTGATCGCGAAACCAGCGGAGGGAGAGCCCCGCGCCTTGAGTCACTCCCATCACGTGCCAGCGGTTTGGGATCGCGTGACAAAATGTGTGCACTCTTCCTTTCGGATCGAGAGCGGGATTGTTTGTAGCCGCAAAGACAACGCCTGAGGTTCCAATCGTCGCGCTAACTGATCCTGGTTTGACAATTCCCATTCCCACTGCGCCGGCAGCCTGATCGCCAGCGCCTGCGACAACGGGAGTGCCTGCTCGGAGTCCCGTTAACTCGGCCGCCGACTGCGATACCGACCCGGTGATCTCGGGCGATTCAAATAATCGCGGCAGAACATTGTCGTTGATGCCGGCCGTATCCAACATCTCCCTGGACCATTGTCGAGCTGACACATCGAGCAAAAGAGTTCCCGATGCATCAGCTACGTCGATCGCCTTGTCGCCGGTCAAACGGAGTCGAACATAATCTTTTGGCAGCAAGAGGGATCGCAGGCGACGCCAGTGCTCGGGCTCATGGTCTTTAACCCAAAGAATCTTTGGCAGAGTGAATCCGGTCAGCGCAGGATTGCACGTCAACTCGATCAATCGAGACGCGCCGATCTGTTCAGTGAGCTGTTGGCACTGAACCTCGCTACGTTGATCGCACCAGATTATCGATGGTCGCAGTAGCTTGTCGTCTGCGTCTAAAAGTACGGCACCGTGCATCTGGCCTGAGAGACCAATTGCAGCGATCGAGTCAGGCGTGACGTTGTGGTGCGACAATACTGCGCGAATCGCGGCAACCGATGCGCGCCACCAATCATCAGGATCTTGTTCGGCCCATCCCGTTTGGGGTGAAGCGAAAGGGATGTGTTCGATTGTTTCAGACGCGACGATCTGTCCCGCGCCGTCTATTAAAACTGCGCGCGTTCCTCCAGTGCCGACGTCGATGCCGAGACAATGCATTGGTGCTGATGTTTATGTACCGATTTTGGGTTCCACTTCTTAGCATATCTTGATAGTTTTCGGAAGATAGTTGAGAGTCAACGTTGTGTGTCACGGAGTTGACTGACATGTGCGACCGGTTAATCGCCAGGAGAATTGTTATGCGACATCTCGTTTTCTTCCTTGGACTCGTGGTGCTTTTGGCTGCTGCTTATCAGACTGCCAACGCTTGCACCTGTGCTGGCAGCGGTTCACCGTGTGACAACTACGGATCAGCTTCAGCAGTTTTTGTGGGGACCGTTGTTAGTGTACGACAAAAAGAACGACCCAAGGATGTAGCGACCGCTCGTCGCGATGAGGATGCCGGCTTGAGCGATTGGGGCTCCACGTTCTACAAGTTTTCTGTCGAGCAACCATATCTCGGGGTTGCCGGCACAGAGGTGGAAATCTTGACCGGTTCCGGAGGCGGCGACTGCGGGTATCGATTTACTATCGGTCAACGCTATCTCGTCTACGCTTATCGATCCAAAACTAACCTCACCACGAGCATCTGCACGCGCACGAAACCTTTTAGTCAAGCTGACGAAGACCTCGCGTTCCTGGGCACACTTTCATCCGCTGCGCCTGGGGCGACGATCCACGGTAGGGTAGCGCGCTACGAATTAAAGAAAGAAGTTGGAATCTCTGGTCCAAATGTTTTCATCACGATCGAGGGAGAGGAAAACAAAGAGGCTAGCCCTGATTCAGAAGGAAACTTCCGTGTCAGTGGTTTGCGGCCCGGTAAGTACAAGGTGAAGTTGCATCTGCCCGATACTCTGACGACCTATCAAGCGGAAAAGGAATTAACCGTCGCCGATCGTGGTTGCGCATCGCAGCTCTGGTACGTCACCGAT
>DATJKB010000222.1:0-3983 GCA_035491875.1 Pyrinomonadaceae bacterium
GAACAAAGCCCGAACGCATATCTGACCCGCAGCTTAACGTTCAAATACTTCTTCGTCCGAAAAATGATGTTCGTGAAATACAGTCTCGGGTTTGTAATCTTTCCCGGCGGCTTCGGTACTCTCGATGAGTTGTTCGAAGCATTGACGCTGATCCAGACAAAGAAGATCCGGAACTTCCCGGTGATCCTGTTTGGACGCGACTACTGGGCAGGATTAGTTGATTGGATCCGCGACTACATGTTACCGCAGGGCAAAATAAAAGAAGGAGACCTGCGACTGTTTCAAATCACCGACTCACCCGCTGAGGTTGTAGAGATCATGAAGCAAAGTCAGAACACGATTGTTGAGGTTGCTGAGGACTTTTATGGCGCGCCATCAATCGAGAAGGTTCAAAGTTAGCAGAAGCAGAAGATTGTTGATTGTTGATTGAAGATTGGCGAGCGGCCTAAAAAAGTGAAATGTTTGTAATCTATATGACTGACCTGTCTTTGCTCCGGAGGAGCAGCATGTTTATAGACCTGCGGCCAAGAGAGGTGTTTTGCTCCTTTAGAAGCAACATGTCGGTTGGGTCTTGATAAATCGCGCTCCGCTGGAGCGCCGCCTGTTGTCGTGATTGAGAGCTATAAACATGCTGCTCCTCCGGAGGAAAGCAGGTCAGTCAAGGATGTTATTAACGAAACTTTGACCTCGTAACGGAGAGAGCGAGCCAAGTGTACACGCTAATAATGTGGGCGATGTTTACAGCCACGAGCTTTAGCTACCAGACCTCATCTAACGCATCATTTATTGTGCAGCGCGTTGAAGTGTACGCAAAATTCGATTCGTCATACATCCTGGCGCTCGCCAACGCTAGACTCCCGCCCAACAAACGGGTTACGGAAGCTGATGTTCAATGTTTACTAAACGAAATTAGAGATTCGGGGTTATTCGAGAACGTCAAAGCCAAGTGGAACAACGAAGCAGGCGTACGCCGGTTATCTTTGTATTGCACTTCAAAGCGAGGTCGACCGCAGATGTCGATTTCAAAGTTTTCCTTGCACGGGTTACCGGCTGTAAATCAGAATGAGTTCCTAAAGCGGATGCGTGAAAAAGGCGTGTTCACTGGTATGCGGTTGCTTCAATTCACATACGATGAATTGAACGACAAAATAGATGAGTCGATTAATCAATCAGTACCGGCGGATATGGCCGATAAATACCGGGGTTCTGCCTGGATCGAATTTTGGACCGATGCACTCGGTGGAGTGGAGGTGAGAATATTCCACGAGCAGGCGGATTGTGTGGTTAGGCGTTCTCGACTTGATTATCCTTCTTGATTCTTCAATCAACAATCTGCAGTCTTCTGGAATCGGTCGATCTGCTTCTGCTTCTAGTTTTCTATTAGCCAACGCAGATAAGGTTCAGATCCAGCTATGATCGGTAAAGCAACAATTTCGGGAGTGTCGTAGCTGTGAAGCGCACGGACCTCGCGTTCGAGTTCATCGAATCTTCCGTGCGTTGTTTTTGCAATCAAGAGAATTTCGGGTTGTCGTTCGATTCTTCCCTGCCAGCGATAAACTGACTCCATCTCCGGAAGTATCTGAACGCAAGCGGCGAGATGAGCGCCCACGATCATGTCGGCCAGTCTGATTGCTTCCTCACGGTTCGGGGCCGTAATTAAAACGACAATTGCGTTGCTTGCCCTATCTGCCATAAAACACTCAGACGCGGGTGGTTCAATCTTCGTCCTCGCTAACAACACCGCCAGTCAGTGGAGTGGTATCGCTGCCGAAGAACGCACTGTAAACCTCCTGCGCGCGATCGATGTCGCGTTCATCAACGAAAATTGCGGCACCCTCAGACGTCGAAGACAACAGCGGGGAAAACGCATCCGCTCCGCCTGACTTAACTGCCGAGCGAACGCCGTTCTTCTGCAAGATATCGTTAACCATTTCCGCCTCGGCAGGCGAACCAAGTTTATGAAAGAGCAGGAACTTCGCTTCACTGCTATCGCGTGAATTTTCGGGCGTTAGCTGATCGACGAGTGCAGTGTCGTCGTCAGGACAACGGGTGATTCCAGATTCGTATTCGGCTTCACAGACTGGACAAAACATGATGGACCCTCATATCTGATTCTGATTTTATTCCTGGTCTTAGGTCTTAGGCCTTCGTTCTCCCAGATCCAGGACCGCTAAGCGGTGGTATTCAGTACCATTCGCGGTAGCGGATGGCCAATACTCAAGATGCGCCACTCTCAGGCTTCGGTTTAGGCATCCGCTACCGCGAATGGTACTGAATCCGCTTAACCAATTCATTTGCTAGCTTGCACCGCCCGTTCAAAAGGTATTTCCTCGAAATACGTCATCCGTTTGAATGCGCGAAACCGGTCATTGATTTCGTCATGCGTCAGGCGACGCACACGATTGGTACCAAACTCTTCCACATTAAACGAAGCCATCACCGATCCAAAAATCATCGCACGTCGCATCGCAGCTTCATCTATCGTTTGCTGACTCGACAAGTAACCCATGAAGCCGCCCGCAAACGTATCGCCCGCACCTGTTGGATCGAAGACCGATTCAAGTGGATAAGCTGGAATCGCAAAATAGTTTTCAGGAGTGAACAGGGCGGCACCGTACTCACCGCGCTTCACAATCAACGCCCGCGGTCCCCAGGATAAGATCTCGTGTGCGGCCTTGATGAGATTTGGAATGCCGGTCAGCTGACGCGCTTCTGCATCGTTGATGATGACGACGTCGACCCCTTTGATCGTGCGCAACAACGAATCGTGGGTGTGTTCGATCCACAGGTTCATTGTATCGAGCGCTACAAGCTCCGCGTCGGGCATTTGCTCGCGCACCTCGCGCTGTAAATCCGGTTGAATGTTTCCTAAGAAAAGAAGACGCGACTTCTTAGATGCTTCGGAGAGTTTGGGCTTGAAGTCGGCGAATACATTTAGTTGGGTATCGAGCGTGTGCGCGACGTTCAGGTCGTAGTCGTAACGGCCCTGCCAGCGAAACGTCTTACCGTCGGGAATCTTTTCGAGATCGGTGGTGCCGATGCCATGTTCGTCGAATACGCATTGCTCGGCATCGGAGAAGTCACCACCAACGACACCGACAATACTGACCGGACAAAAGAAACTAGCCGAGATTGAAAAGTGCGAGGCTGAGCCGCCAAGCATCTTGTCGCACTTACCGAAAGGAGTTTCTACTGCGTCAAACGCAACTGAACCGACAACCAGGAGAGACATGTTTTTAGTGTTCGTGTTTAGAGGGGTTGGATTTGGGTCGAACTGGTTTTTTGTATTTAGTTCTTTGTATTTAGTTCTTGGTGCTTGTACTGCCTACTGCTTTCTGCCTACTGTTTAGCGCTTCGGCCCGTTGCGCCAAGAGCGGCTAGTTCCTCGCGCGCCTGCTTGCTGAACTGACCATCAGGATAGTCCTTAACGAGTCGAGTTAAATACTCGCGCCCCAATTCACGAAACTGCTCGGGCGTTAAGGTGCGCTTCTTTCCAGCTTCAACGCTCACGTACAACGACGGTACCTGCTTACCTTTGTTCTCCGCGAGCCAAAGACTGCTCTGACCAGCCATCAAAAGTACCTCTTCGATGCGGGTAAAATTCGGGTTACCGGCGATGATCTCTTCCAGACGCATCAGAGCCGCAACGTAAGCCTTCTTCAATTTGAAGTAGTTTCGCGCTACTTCCAAATTATGCAGCGAATCTCTCTCGAGGTCTGGATCTCTCACTGTAGATGGATCGGGACCAGTGCGGACACTGCCTTGTGCGTAGGTCGCCGGCGCTGCGATAAGAATCACAAACAGGAAAGCTATCGCGACTATCAATCTATTACTCATAAAAGGCCTCATTTCGAAATCTTACTGCTGTCGACCATACTTTTTGATGATCGCTTCCAGCTTTTGTGTTGTCGCGGGCGGCCAAAGATCAGGCGCCGTAAAGATCGCGTTTTTCAAAGCGGAGCCACACTTGCACGTTCGTTCCG
>DATJKB010000223.1:0-4531 GCA_035491875.1 Pyrinomonadaceae bacterium
TCAACGAACAGGGCCTTCATAGTTACCTTGTCCATGCCGGCAGCCGACGCGAGCACCCCGCAACCTACGTAGGGAACGTCTGCCATCTCAAGTAATCCTTGAAGTGTGCCATCTTCACCAAAGGGACCATGAAGTACCGGCAAGATCACGTCGATTCGTTCGCGTGCATCACCACTGTTATCGATGGAGATGAGACCTTTGTGTGATGGATCGCCGAGCAGCGCGATGTCGCCGCTGGTCTCTTTGGTTGGGACCGCCGACTGGACCGACGTAGGAAGAAGTGAAACTGATTCCTGAGGAGGCAGCCACTTCCCTTCCTTCGTGATCGCGATTGGCAGGACGTCGTACTTCTTTCGATCGATTGCCCTGATTACCGCATTCGCCGAACGAATTGAAACCTCGTGTTCACCTGATCGGCCGCCGAAGATGACAGCGACACGAACTTTTTTAGGCACCTCAAATACTCCCGATTCAGAGGATAGTCTTTCCCAATGCTGACAAAATCAATTCCACGCCTAACTCAGCAGTCTTGTTGTTGACGTCAAGAGCCGTGTTGATCTCAACCACTTCGAGCGAACGCATGCCCCCAGCTTCCGCAATTTTTTCCATCGCGAGATGCGCTTCACGGTAAGTCAAGCCGCCGCGAACGAGTGTGCCCGAGCCCGGTGCGTCGCCGGGATCGAGAGCGTCCACGTCGAATGTTACTGAATAACCTGCACTGGCGCGGCTGGCAATGTTGATAGCCTCATCGATGCAAGCGGTCATTCCACGTTCATCGATATCACGCATCGTGAGAAAGCGAATGCCAAGCTTGCCAATTAACTCACGTTCGCCCTGATCGATGTCGCGTGCGCCGATGTGTACGAGATGCTTCGGGTCAATTTTTGGCGAGAAGCCGAGCACGTGCGTAAGTTCGGTAACGCCGTAGCCCAACAAGGCCGCTAGTGGCATTCCATGGATGTTGCCCGAAGGAGTCGTCTCAGGCGTGTTCATGTCGGCATGCGCGTCGAACCAGATCAAACCAAGCGTTTCATTCCGTTTGCGATAATAGGCCGACATACCGGCGAAGGATCCGATGGCGATTGAATGATCCCCGCCGAGAATAATTGGAAACTCGCCGGCTTCCATGATCTCCTCGACGTTGCGTGCCAGTTGCTCGCAGGCACTGCGAATCTCATTTACGTATTTAAGTTTATCCTGAGGTTCAGGGATTACATGAGGTCTATCGAGTCGGAGATCACCGAGGTCGCGAACACTGTACCCGAGATTGTTGATGCGTTCATTGAGACGAGCGACACGTAGCGCCGCGGGTCCCATGTCGACGCCGGCCATACTCCCGCCGTAGCCCAGTGGTACTCCGAGGATGCTGATCGGCTTTCGCGAATCCGTTTTCTCAGAGCTCTCGTTTTGCTTCTTATCTGCAACTAGAGACATAACCGTGTGTCGATACTTTAGTTTGTCGGTCAGCCGCGAGGCCACTCAACGCAGTGACAAAACAGTCGGTACCACCTCGCGGTAGCGGGTGGGTGCGGAGCCTATTCAGTACCATTCGCGGTAGCGGATGGCCTAGAGGCAAGCACCATTTCTTACGTGGCGGCCCGGTCATCGACTAGAGAGAGAGTAGTGCATCTTGAGTCTAGGCCATCCGCTACCGCGAACGGTACTGAAAACTACTGATCGAGGCTTCGCACCCACCCGCTACCGCGAGGTGGTACTGACTGTTTTGCCACTTGGTTGAAGAATCTCTTATCTACAAACCGGATACGTCGGAGCATAAATCAACCACCCAGGTTCAAATTGAATCCACCACCGCCGCCGCCCTGGCTCGGAAAGAATGGTTTCAAAAGTCCGGCAAGTGCGGCGAGGTTTCGCGTTTGAATTAGGAGTTCACCTGGACCAGTAAACTCTGCGACGATTCCCTCTCCACTCATCATACTGCGGAAAAAACCCGCTGCGGCTTTTCGCAGTGTGTACTGAGTTGAGCTTTCCCACGCTACCAGATGGCCGGTGTCAACGACATACCTCTCACCCGGCTGCAAACGTTTGCGATGTATCGCGCCAAATGAAGAGACGAGTAGTAGTCCTTGTCCCTGGACCAACAACACGAACAAGCCTTCACCAGAGAAGAATGTCTTTGCCCCACCCCATTTTGTATCGACCGTCAAACTTGCATCGCCCGCAAGATAAGAACTCGATTGCACAAAGAACGGTTGTCCACTCAGCTCGAGTCCGGCAATGTCGCCCGGTGCGCCGGGTGCCAGCGTCACTTCTCCTGGGCCACCTCTCGCCGTGAAAGTCGAAATAAATGCCGACTCACCCCCGGCAGCTCGTTTGAGCGCTCCGAGTAAGCCACCTTTCATCTGCGATTGGAGCTCAATGTTTCCTGACATCGAAACCATTGCTCCGGCTTCGGCTTGAATTGATTGTTCGGCCTGAAGACGTAACACAGCAAGTGCGAATGAAGGCTGATGAAGCACTTCCCATTGATAGCCGCGTCCCTGGCCACGCGAATCAGCGTCGATCTGAATCCCTCCTGCCTGCTGATACGCCGGATGAGATTCACTCAAACGATTTCCGCATACTCCACAGAAAGTCGATCCTGGATCCATCGGTGAGCCACATTTAGGACAATTCATGTATTCGCACTCCTTGAGACTTGAGTTTAATGATCTCCACTGCTTCTTCAGGTGTACGAGCGAAGTCGAGCGCTGCCACGTCGGCATCACTGACAGCCAGATACTTCTTCCACTGCTCCACGACTGGCGGCCAGCAATCGCCCAGCAACACAAGTGGTCTTGGCTCAATTACCTTCGTCTGGATCTTGTTCCAGACCAGGGACAACTCTGTAACTGTCCCCATTCCACCGCGAATTGCGACGAAACCAACCGAACGGGTTATCAATCGTTGTAGCCGTTCGTAAAAATGCGGCGTGGCAACCTTGTCAGTTAAGTATCGATTAGGTTCCGACTTGAATTGGTTCATGACGATACCGAGCACGCGTCCACCAGCCTCGCGTGCGCCACGGCTCGCGGCTTCCATCACTCCCAGATAGCCGCCTGTGCAGATCGTGAATCCCTCGGCTGCCAATAACTCACCCACTCGATGAGCGTCACGATATTCGTCATCTAACTCCTGACACTTCGCGCCACCAAAGATAGTAACGATGCGTTCTGTCTCGATCACTTCCTCACCTCGGCGGAGAGCATTAGTGAACCGTTTTGTTTGTATTGTAGATAATCTTCTCTTGTAGAGAATGATCCTCCAGCGTAGTCGTCGGGGACGGGTGTCGGATCAAGCAGTCGGGCATTGACGATGTTGATGAAGCCGGCTTCGCTTAGCAGCGTGCGATACTCATCTGTCGACAAAAGCTGAACAGGAACCTTCAGCGTCGGTATCCATTGATGCGACGGCTCATTCTCGGCATACAGGTCAACTACTGTGACAAACCGACCGCTGTTCTGCAGCACGCGATGAATCTCTTTCAGCGCAACACTGATGTTCGAATAGTAGTAGAGCGATTCCATCGAGAACGCATGCGTAAATTCGTTATCTTGAAATGGTAGATGCTCGGCCGTAGCTACTTCAAAGCTAACGTTCGGGTAATCGGAAGAGGTTGAGCGCGCCAACTCGATCATTTCGTCTGAGATATCGATACCAATGACGTGACCGTTCCTCGCAGTTTCAGCCATTACCCGAGTGGCCCATCCGGAGCCGCATCCGACATCAAGTGCACGTGAGTCAGCCGTTAGGCCCATGCGGAGGATCGCTTGCTCGCCAACGGGACGATGACCCTTTTCCATTCCTGGCCCGCGTCCCGCGCGCGCCCATTCATTGAATTCAATTCGCAGATGTTCGTCAGCCATTTGTCCTCATTGCGTCAAAAGCGGGTCCACAGATTAGAAACATTGCCGATTGCCGATTGTTGATTGGCGATTGGCTCTTTGCACTCCTTCAATCGGCAATCGGCAATCGACAATCGGCAATGTTTACGGTCGGATTCGGTAAAGCATTCGTGGAAAAGGTATCGTCTCCCTAATGTGTTCTATTCCGCACATCCACGCCGTGCAGCGCTCGATCCCCATCCCAAACCCCGCGTGCGGAATACTTCCATAACGACGTAAGTCGAGATACCACTCGAACGCCTCTTGCGGAAGTTGATGCAAGGCGATTTGCTCCTTCAGAAATTCGAGCGACGTAGCGCGTTCACCGCCGCCAATTACTTCTCCGTAGCCTTCAGGCGCAAGCACGTCAACACCGAGCGCCAGCTCCTCTCTTTCCGGATCTCGCGCCATGTAAAAAGCCTTCACGACGGCTGGGTAATGATGGACCATTACCGGCTTTTCAAACTGCCCGGAGATGTACGTTTCATCCGGCGCGCCAAAATCACCACCCCACTCAAAGCGTGATTCCAGCAAACCTTTGTCGAATCCTTCCTGTAGCATCTTGACGGCGTCGTCGTAGTGCACACGCGGAAACGGCGGAATGATAGCCTCGAGCTTTGAGATATCACGCTCCAGTACCTTCAGTTCTT